>CALANQ010000511.1 GCA_937926025.1 uncultured Acidimicrobiales bacterium | reverse complement strand
GCGAGCGCGAAGAACAGGTCGAGGATCTCCCGGTGCTCCGCGGAGCGCAGGCGGATGCGGGCCACTGGGACGGGCGGCCCGGCGGTGGGCTCGGGCGAGAACCCGATGCGCTCGAACAGGCCGAGCACCGGCTCCCGCTCCTCCCAGGGGACGAACACGGAGACGTCGACGTCGCTGGTCATGCGGGGCTCGGCGTAGAGGTTGAGGGCGAGGGCGCCGCCGAACGCGTGGGGCAGCCCGGCGTCGGTGAGGACCTGGTGGGTGGCGACGGCGAGGTCGATGACGTTCACGGCAGCAGCTCCCGGGATCGCTGGAGGTCGTGGATGACGGCGAGCCGGGTCTGGTGCGGCGTCCCCCACGGAACGGTGGGCGGCTCGTCGGGCGGGTCGTCGGGCAGGCGGGGCGGGAGGTCCTCGAGCTGGAACCAGCCCGCGCGGGGGAGGGGGAGGCGGCGCTGGACGGGGCCGCCGTCGGCGACCAGCTGGAAGCCGCAGGCGACGGCGATGCGGTTGGCGACGTCGAGCGTGGGCGAGCGCCGGTCGTTCTCGTAGGCGGAGAGGTTGGGCTGGCTGATGCCGGTGATCTCCGCCAGCTGGGCCTGGGTCAGGGACCGGGCGGTGCGGAGGCTGCGGAGGAAGCTGCCGTACATATCGATGAGCATATAGCTCGTTCTGCATATGGCACCCGATCCCGCCGTCTGGCCTGCGGGCGCGGGGGTAGGTTCCCGCCGTGCTGGTGGGTCGTCACGACGAGCTGGGCGTGGTCCGGACGTGCGTGGACGAGGCGCGCCCCATCGTGCTGGTGGGGCCGGCGGGCATCGGCAAGTCGAGCCTGGCTCGGGCGGCGCTGGGCGGCCAGGGGTCGTTCCGTGAGGGCGGGGCGCTGGCCTCGTTGACCTGGTCGCCGTTCCTGGTGTTCCGCCGGCTGCTGCAGGCCGCGCCCACCGAGCTGCCCGAAGGGGTGGCCGGTGCCGTGCTCCACCAGGGCGATTCGCCGGTCCTGCTCGACGATCTCCAGTGGGCCGACGATGCCTCGCTCGACGCGGTGGGCCTGCTGGTCGGTCGCCTGCCGGTGGTGGCCACGGTCCGGTCGGGCGAGGAGCGCAGCGAGGCCGTGCTGGCCGCACTGGAGGCGGTGGGGGCCGAGCGCCTCGACGTGCCCGCCCTTGCGCCGGGTCCGGCGGCCCAGCTGGCGAGGATGCTGCACCCCGACCTCGACGGGGCGGAGCGGGCCCGGTTGGTGGAGCTGGCGGCCGGCAACCCGCTGCTGCTCGGCGAGCTGCCCAAGGGCCCGGAGGCGGCGCCGACGCTGGTGTCGGTGCTGGTCGCCCGGGTGGCGGAGCTCGATCCCGATGCACGCACCGCGATGGAGCGCCTGGCGGTCCTCGGGCGCCCGGCCGGCCCCGCCGAGCTGGGTCCCGGGGCCGACGGGCTGGTGGAGGCGGGGTTGGCGGAGCCGGTCGACGGCCGCTTCGTGGTGCGCCACGCCCTGCTGGGCGAGGTCATCGCCGACGAGCTCGGGCCCCGGATCGACGAGGTCCGCCGGGACCTCGTGCCGCTGGTGGATCCGCCGGAGTCGGCGCACCTGCTGGAGGCGCTCGGCGACCGGCCCGCGGCTCGGGCGGTGGCGCTGGCCGCGGCCGAGGCGGAGACCGACCGGCGCCGGCGGGCGGCCCTGCTGGTCCTGGCGGTCCGGTGCGCCCCGGACCTGGACGTGGAGAACCGGGTCGCGGCGGCCCGCCTGCTCTGCGAGATCAGCGATCCGGCGACGGCCCGCGCCCTGTGCGACATCCCGGGCCGCGACGACCTGGACCCGGTCTCCCGGGGCGCGCTCTACGGCGCGGAGGGGGCGGCGGCGTGGGGGCAGGGCCGGGCGGAGGAGACGGCGCGCCTGCTCGAGCACGGCCTGGCCGACCTCACGGGGACGGGCACGGCGTACGAGGCCGCGCTCCTGGCCGGTTCGACGGTGATCCAGACCTTCGTCGACCTCGACGGGCGTCCGGTGCTGGAGCGGGCGCGGGCGGCGGTGCGGCTGGCCGACGAGCTCGGCGTCGAGTGGGGCTACACGCGGGCCCGCCTGGCCAGTGTGCTGCTCACCTCGGGCGAGCCGGGGTGGGCGGAGCTGTACGCCGAGGTGATCGAGCGGGCCGAGGCCGAGGGCGATCTGCACCTCCGGCGCACCGCGGTGACCAGCGTGGTGCTGGGGCGCTGGGTCACGGGCGATGCCGTCGGGGCCGAGGCCGTCGCCCGGCGGGACCTGGGCGATGCGCCGCCCGATGCGTTCGACGTGCACTGGTTGAGCGTGGCCTCCTACGCCGGGATCCTCGGACTGCTGGCCGGTCGGCCGCGGGGGGAGCTGGTCGACGAGTTCGGGCCGCTGCTGGACCGCTGGCCCTGGTTCCGGACCCGGCCGTTCCTGGAGAGCGCGGTGATCCTGGCTCTGGCCGATGCCGGTCGGCACGTGGAGGCGGCGGAGCGGGGCCGCGGTGCGGTGGAGCGTGCCGGGTTCGAGGCGCAGTCGCGTTCGCTGGCGCGGTGGGCGCAGGCCGAGGCGGCCTGGCTGGCGGGTCGTCCGGCCGACGCGGTGGCGGAGGTCGAGCGGCTGGTCGCGCTGGGCATCGGCGACTACCCGTCGGCGGTGCAGGCCCGGCTCGTGGCGGCCCACGCGGCGCGGGAGCTGGGTGTCGACCCCGTGGGGGCCACGCCCGCGGTGGCGTTCCCGGCGTGGCGGGCGGCGCCGCTCGAGTGGGAGGCGCTGGCCGCGGCCCGGGAGGGGCGGGTGGACGATGCCGTGGCGGGGTTGCTGGAGGCCGCCGAGGGCTGGGTCGGCAGCGACGTGCGCAGGGAGACCCGGTGCCGGTGGGCTGCCGGCGACGTGGCGGCGGCGGCCGGGCGGGCCGATGCCGCCGACCTGCTGGCCCGGGCCGAGGACCAGGCAGCTGCGCTCGGCCTGGTGGCGCTGCAGAGCCGCATCCGGCGGTCGCTGCGGACGATCGGCGTGTCGCGTCGGGCCGATCGAGGCGACCGGTCTGATCGGGCCGACCGGGGTGAGGGCCGGGTGGGGCTGACCGGCCGGGAGGTGGAGGTGCTCGAGCTGGTGGAGGCGGGGCTGCGGTCCGCCGACATCGCCGCCGCGCTGGGGGTGGAGCCGTCGACCGTGGAGTCGTTCGTGCGGTCGGCGATGCGCAAGCTCGGGGTGCGGACGCGCCTCGCTGCCGCCGCCCGGTGGCGGGAGCTGTCCGCCGCCGACCCGACCGGCTAGCCCGGGTGGACGGCGCGCCACCGCCGGATGGCGGCGGCGTTGGTGTCCACGCCCAGCAGGGTGCGGGCGTCGGCCAGCGCCCGGTTGGCGGTGCGGCGGGACACGTGGGCGGCGTCGGCGGCCGCGGTGACGGTGGCGCCGGCGGCGAGGGCATCGAGCAGCTGCTGCTGGAGCGGGGGAAGGGCCGGGTCGCGCTGGAGGACAGCGGGATCGGTGGTGACCCGGGCCCCGAGCTTGTGCAGGTCCTCCAGGAACCGGTGCCGGGCCGCGGCGCGCAGGGCGACCTCCACGGCGAGGGCAGCGCCGCGCTGCACCAGCTCAAGGGCCGGTCCGACGGCGTCCTCGTCGACCACGCCGATGCAGAGCGTCGGGCGCTCGGCGAGGTCCCAGGGCGCGTCGCCGGGGTCCAGGCCGCGGTGGCCGGTCCAGCCCGCCGGGACGGGGAGGTCGGCGGCGGTTCCGGGTTCGAGGAGCAGCACGGGAGGACCGGGGGGAGCCATCGCGGCACCAGCCTGGCGCAGCGGCGGAGGCGGCGGCGGGATCGCCGTGCCCGCCGGTAGGGTCCGGCCATGGATCCGATCGCCGACTGGGTGGACGCGGTCGCCCATGCCCCGTCGCCTCCGGAGCTGAGCACGGTGGGCCCGGACTTCGCCGTGGTCCACGAGGGCCGCGACGTGCGCCGCTACGACGGCCTCGCCCCGGACCAGGAGCACGACATCGAGGGGTTCGCGTTCCGCACCCTGCCCGAGCCCGGCGAGCTGCTGGCCACCTTCGCCACGGTCAACGACGTGCACTTCGGCGAGGAGGTGTGCGGCCTGATCGACGGGTCCGACGTGGGGCCGGTGTTCCGCACGGAACCGGGCGAGGACCCGTTCCCGGAGATCATGAACCGGGGCGCGGTGGCCGAGATCGCCGCCCTCGATCCGGCGGCCGTCGTCGTGAAGGGCGACCTCACCTCGAACGGCACCCAGGAGGAGTACGACGCGTTCCGCGCCGCCTACGAGCCGCCGTTCGGCGATCGCCTCACCGTCGTCCGGGGCAACCACGAGAGCTACCACCGGTCCCGCGTCGCGTCGGAGCCGTTCCAGCAGATCGACCTGCCCGGCGTCACCCTGGTGGTGCTCGACACGTCGATCGACGGCGGGGTCCCCGGCCAGGTCACGGCGGAGCAGTTCGAGCAGCTGGACCAGGTCGGGGCCGATGCGGACCGCCCCGTGCTGGTGTTCGGCCACCACCACCTCGGCGACCCGGACTCCCCGGAGAAGGCCGACCGCACCTTCGGCATCGGGCTGGAGGACTCGGCTGCGCTGCTGGCGCTGGTGGCTCGTCGGCCGGCCATCCGCGGCTACTTCGCCGGCCACACGCACCGGAACCGGGTGCGGCGGTTCGCCCCCACCGGTGAGGTGCCGTGGGTGGAGGTGGCGTGCGTGAAGGACTACCCGGGGACGTGGGCGGAGTACCGCGTGCACGAGGGCGGCATCGTCCAGATCGCCCACCGCATCTCGTCACCCGAGGCGCTCGTCTGGACGGAGAAGACCCGCCACATGTACCACGGGCTCTACCACGACTACGCGCTGGGCAGCCTCGACGACCGCTGCTTCGCCATCTCGACCTGAAGCAGGAGCACCCATGGCCGACCGCACCTTCGCCGCCCCTGACACCATCGCTGCGTTCCGGGAGTCTGGCCACTGGTGGCGGTCGCTCGTCGGCGGCGTCGACGACCACCAGTGGGACCTGATGGCGCTGGGCGAGTGGACGGTCCGGGAGCTCGTCGCCCACGGGGCCCGGGCGTTCAAGACCGTGTCGGAGTACGTCGAGGGCGACGTGAAGGACCCCACGCGCATCGGCACCGCAGCGGAGTACTTCCGCATCGTGCTGGCCGAGCAGACGCCGCACGTCCACATCGCCAACCGGGCCCGCAAGGAGGCCCGGGAGGAGCCGGACTGGGTGGACGCCACCGATCGGGCGTGGGCCGGCGCGGAGCGCGTGGTGGCCAACGTCCCGGGTGACACCGACATGCACCTGTTCGTGGGGGAGATGACCCTCAGCCAGTACCTGGCCACGAGGGTGGTGGAGCTGGTGGTCCACGGCACCGATCTGGCCGAGGCCATCGGCATCCCGTCGCCGCCGCCGGTCGCCGGGTCGCGCATCGCCATCGACGTGCTGCTCGACCTCGCCGCCGCCGACGATGCGGCCAGCGTCGTGCGGCTGCTCTCGGGCCGGTCGGGCTCGCTGCCGCTGGCCAACGTGCTGGCCTGATCGGCCGAGGCTGGCACAGATTGGGGGTTCGCCGGCTCCCGTCGCATCCGAGGATGCGACCATGCACCACCTCCGTCGCCCCCACGCCCGACCGGCCGCCGCCCTGGTGGCCGGCCTGATCCTGGTCCTCGCCGCCTGCGGCGGGTCGTCCAGCGGTTCCGATGCGGGTGGGAAGGAGACCACCACCACCAAGGCGACCGCCTCCACCACCGAGGAGCCGACGACCACCACCACGACCGAGCCGCCGAAGGCCGACGCCGAGACGGTGGCGCTGGTGGAGACGACGGGCTTCACCGAGGCGGACCTGGGCGAAGGGTGGAAGGAGTTCGCCAAGGGCGAGGACTACGAGGGCGACAGCGGCGAGGAGATCGACGAGTGCCTCAACCCGGCGGACGGCGAGCTGAAGCAGCTGGCCGACGGGGCGAAGGCCACCGGTGCCATCTTCCAGTACGCCGACCAGCCGCTGTACGTGCGAGCCAACGTGGCGGCGTTCCCCGACGAGGCGGCGGCGAAGGACTGGATCGCCTTCATCACCACCGACGACTACCAGGAGTGCCTCCGGGCCGACGTCGAGGAGGCCAACCGGCCCGAGAAGGGGGAGTGGACGGTCGCCGACGGGACCACCGACGAGATGCGGGCCGACGTGGGCAGCTACGGCCTCGAGGACGTGGGCCTGTTCGAGGGGTCGCTCGACGGCGCCGTGCAGTCCCAGATCTACCTGAGCACCTACCGGGTGGGTCGCGTCGTCGTGTGGGTGCAGCTCGACGTGGGTGCCGCCGACGAGGCGGCGCTGGACACCGCCGTCCAGGGCGAGGCCGACGCCCGGAGCACCGCGTTCGAGCGGGCGGCGACCGCCCAGGGGATCCCGGCACCCAGCTGACGCCCTGCTTGTGACGAGCCGGTCCGATGGGCGAGGCTCGGGCCGTGGCAGCGACTCCCCGGCCGGTCGACGGACCCCTGCACGACCTCCGGGTGGTGGACCTGGCCACCGTGGTCGCCGGGCCGGGCTGCGCCCGCTACCTGGGCGACTTCGGCGCCGACGTGATCAAGGTGGAGCGCCCGGGAGCGGGCGACACCACCCGGGCCATGGGCTGGACCCACCCCGACGACGACGTCACCCTGTGGTGGAAGCTGGCCGGGCGCAACAAGCGCTCCGTCGTCGCCGACCTCAAGGACCCCGACGACCTCGACCGGGTGCGCCGCCTCATCGCCACCGCCGACGTGCTGGTGGAGAACTTCCGGCCCGGCACGCTGGAGCGGCTCGGTCTGGACCCGGCGGACCTCATCGCCGCCAACCCGACGCTGGTCGTGACCCGGGTGACCGGGTTCGGCCAGGACGGTCCGTACGCGCAGCGACCCGGCTTCGCCACGCTGGCCGAGGCCATGTCGGGGTTCGCCGCCAGCAACGGCGAGCCCGAGGGGGCCCCGCTGCTGCCGCCCATCGCGCTCACCGATGAGGTCACCGCCCTCACCGCCGCCTTCGCCACCATGGTCGCCCTGCACTCCGGGGTCGGCCAGGTGGTCGACGTCAACCTGCTGGAGAGCCTGTTCCAGCTGATGGGCCCCCTGATGAGCCTGTGGGAGACCCGGGGCGAGCTGGTGCCGCGCCTCGGCTCGGGCATCGCCTACTCGGTTCCCCGCGGCACCTACCGCTGCTCGGACGGGCGCTGGGTGGCCATCTCGACCTCGGCCGAGAGCGTGGCGGTCCGGGTGATGGACCTGATCGGGCTGGGCGGCGATGACCGGTACGCCGGGTTCGCCGGGCGGATCGCGCACCGCGACGAGATCGACGAGGTGCTGGGGGCGTGGTGCGCCGAGCGGACGCTCGACGAGGTGCTCCGGGTGTTCGAGGAGGCCCACGCCGCGGCCGCCCCGGTGTACGACATGGCCCAGCTGGCGGCGGACCCCCACCTGCGCGCGCGGGGCTCGGTGGTGGACCTCGACGGCACCCCGATGCAGGGCCTCGTCGCCCACCTGAGCGCCACCCCCGGGCGCCTGCGCTGGGCCGGCCGCCCCCTCGGCGCCGACACCGACGACGTCTGGGCGGAGCTCGAGCCCGACGACTGAGTCGCCGATCCGTCTGGCGGTGGCCGGCGATGTGGCACAGATTGGGGATGCGGCGGGCCGACCCGCGGTGCAGGGTGCGCGGTGGGGAGGTGCGCCGTGCGCCGTTCGAGTCGTGGAGGAAGCTGGGCGGCGGGTCTGGCGGTGGTGGCCGTCGCGGTGGTCGGGTCGCTCCTGGCCGCCGCGCCGGCCACCGCGGCGGCACCGACCTGCACCCCCGGCAAGCCCGCGGTGGTGGGCTCCGGCGCGGACCGGTTGACCGTCACGCTGCCCGGCTGTGCCAGCGAGGCCGGGGTCACGGGCTACCGGCTCTTCGTCCTGGCCACGGCGTCCAACGCCGCGGCGGGCCAGGTGGACGTGGGCATCGGCACCACCCAGACCGAGGTCACCGGGCTCCAGGCCGGCACGCTCTACCGGTTCCGGCTGGCGGCCCGCAACGCCGACGGCGTCGGCCCGACCGGTGCCGTCTCCGCCGATGCGTCGCCGCCCTTCACGAGCCTGAGCACGATGGTGGACCGGCAGTACCTGGACTTCAACGGCGCGGCGGCGACCAGCGCCCAGCGGTCGACCTGGCTGGCGAACCTCGGCAACGGCACGTCGACGCCCGTGGACCTGGTGGATGCCGCCGAGGCGTTCCCCTACTGGCAGAAGCAGTCGCCGATCATCCGGTTGTTCCAGGCGTACTTCCTGCGCCTGCCGGACAAGTCGGGCCTAGCCTACTGGACCGGCAAGTCGCGGGCCGGCAAGCGGATCGGGGAGATCTCGCAGCAGTTCGCCAGCTCCAGCGAGTTCGTCCGGCGCTACGGCACGCTGACCAACCGGAAGTTCGTCGAGCAGATCTACGTGAACGTGCTGGGTCGACCCGGTGACGCCGCCGGCATCAACTCGTGGACCAGCAAGCTCGACACCAAGGTGAAGACCCGTGGCGAGGTCATGGTCGGGTTCAGCGAGTCCTCGGAGTACATCCGCAAGACCAAGGAGCAGGTCTGGACGGTGAACTTCTTCACCGGGATGCTCCTGCGGCTGCCGACCAGCACCGAGGTCGACACCTGGAAGCCGCAGTCGCGAGCTGCGCTGATCACCTTCCTGCTCGGCACCGCGGCCTACGTGAGCCGGGTGGGGACGGCCGCACCGGGGGCGGCCCCGGGCATCACCTTCACGTCCCTGCCCGCCGGGCGGGTCGGCGCCGCCTACACGGCCCCGCTCACCTCCAGCGGCGGCACCGGGACCAAGGCGTGGTCGCTGGCCTCGGGGTCGCTGCCCTCCGGGCTGTCCCTCTCCGGGTCCCAGATCACCGGTACGCCGACGGCGGCCGGCACCTCCACGTTCGCCCTCAAGGTCACCGACGCCGCCGGTCGCAGCCGCCAGCGCACGTTCTCCATCACGGTGCCCTCGTTCGCCATCACCACCACGTCGCTGCCGACGGGCGTCATCAGCACCGCCTACGCCACCACCCTCGCGGCGAGCGGCGGCAGCGGCGCGCTGACCTGGTCGCTCCAATCGGGCACCCTGCCGGCCGGCCTCACCTTCAGCACCGGCGGCGTCCTGTCGGGCACACCGACGGCCGGCGGCACGACGAACCTCACGTTCAAGGTCACCGACGGGACGGGAGCCACGGCCACCAAGGCGCTGTCGCTGACCATCTCGACCTTCGGCATCACCACCACCTCGGTGCCGAACGGGACGGTCGGCGTGGAGTACAGCGCCACCATCGCGGCCACCGGCGGAACCGGCTCGCTGTACTGGGAGATCAGCGCCGGGACCCTGCCCGACGGGCTGTACCTCGGGGACGGCGTGATCGGCGGCACCCCCACGAAGGGCGGTTCCTTCAGCTTCACGGTGCGCGTCACCGACGACGCCGGCGCGGTGCGCACCCGGGCGTACACGATGACCATCCCCGCTCTGGCCGTCACCACCTCGTCGCTGCCGGCCGGCGTCATCTCCAGCCCGTACCCGTCCACGCAGCTCACGGCGGCCAACGTCTACGGCACCGGCACCTGGACGGTCTCGTCGGGCTCCCTGCCCGCCGGGCTCTCCCTCTCCTCCGAGGGCGTCATCTCCGGCACCCCGACCACGGGCGGCACGGCGAACTTCACGGTCCGGGTGGCCGACGACGGCGGCAGCGCCGCCACCAAGGCGCTGTCCATCGTCGTGTCGTCGTTCGCCATCACCACCGCCGCCGTTCCCGGCGGGAACGTCGGGGTCTCGTACGCCTTCGCGCTCGAGGCGGCAGGCGGCACCGGGTACTCGTGGTCGATCACGTCAGGGTCGCTCCCCGCGGGGCTGACGCTCGGCGCCGCCCCCGGCCTCATCAGCGGCTCGCCCACCACCGCCGCATCCTCGACGTTCACCGTGAAGGTCGACGCCTCGGGCGGCAAGACGGCGTCGAAGCAGTTCACCGTGGTGGTGGCCGCCGCTGCCGACTGGCCGCAGGGCCAGCACGACGAGAGCGGGCGGGCCTGGTCTCCCGGCGACGGTGCGATCGACGCCTCCAACGTGGCCGGCATCGGCGAGGAGTGGTCGATGATCGGCGGCTTCGAGCCGGCCATCGTGGGCAACCTGGTGTTCGGGGCCGGGCAGGTGCCCGGCCACGACGGCACGTTCGCCCCGATGGCGCTCGACCTCTCGACCGGTGACCTGGCCTGGTACGGCCCGTCCCTCCCCGAGGGGTGCTCGGGCGGTCCGGTCGCCGTCACCGCGTCGGCCGTGCTGGTGCAGTGCGGCACCGTGCTGGCCTACGACCGCAGCGGCAGCCACGCCCTGCTGTGGAACACCGCCGACACCGACCCGGGCATCTCCACCCAGACGCTCCTGGTGGTGGGATCCACGGCGGTCACCTGGGGCCAGGACCGGGTCGTGGCCTACCGGCTCTCCGACGGCCAGCGCCTCTGGCAGCAGCTGCTCCCGAGCGGCACCACGTCAGTCCAGGACGTGGCGGCCTCGGGATCGTCGGTGGTGGTGGCCTACGACACCCGGCTCCGGGCGCTCAACGCCGGCACCGGGGCCCAGCAGTGGATCCGCACGCTGACGTCGCCGGGCGAGGTGATGATCGCCGACTCGTACGTGTACACCCGGGCCAACGGCGGCGTCAGCCGGTTCGCGCTGGCCGACGGCACGCCGGGGTGGTCGGTGCTGGCCAGCTCCGGGATCTACCAGCTGGTCGGCATCGACGGCGACACGGTCTACGCCTTCGAGGCGACCTTCAGCGAGCTCGGCCAGACGAGCGCCGTGCTCCGAGCCCTCAAGACGTCCGACGGTTCGCAGCGGTGGGAGCGCGACCTCGCCACCCGCATCCGCTCCGCCGGCGTCACCAAGGACCTGGTCTGGATCCTCCAGTCGCAGATCTACTCGTGGGGCCAGTACAGCGACCTCATCGCGTTCCGGCGCACCGACGGCGACGAGCGCAAGCGGGTGTCCTTCGACGACAACATGTACGGCGCCGCCGCCTTCGGGAACGGCCACGTCGTGTTCAACCAGGGCGGCAGCTTCGGCAACCCGGAACCGGCCCGCCTGCGCTCCTACGGGCTCACGACCCCGGCGCCGACGATCACCTCGACGATGGTGCCCACCGCCCGCCAGGGCACGGCGTACAGCACCTCGCTGACGGCGTCGGGCGGCTTCGGCACGCTCACCTGGGCGGTCACCGCCGGCACCCTGCCGCCGGGGCTCGGCCTGTCGTCCGCCGGCGTCCTCAGCGGCACGCCGACCGGGGCGACGGGAGCGCGGGTGACGGTCCGCGTGACCGACGCCCACGGCCGCTCCCGGTCCCGCTCCCTGTTCGTGCCGGTGGTCGGAGGCGGCACCAACGGCTGGAGCGGCGAGAGCCGTGATGGCACCCGGACGGCTTCCAACCCGGCGGAGACCACCATCACCCGCGACGCCGCCGCCCAGCTGGCCTTCCGCTGGAAGACGGCGGCGCCGGCCGGCACGGAGCAGTCGATCGTGTCCGATCACCAGCCGGTGGTCGTGGGCACCCGGGTGATCGACGTGGACCAGATCGGTCGCCTGGCGGCGTACGACACCACCGGGACCACGGCGAACCGGGCCCCGGTGTGGACCCGTCCGGCCCTGGGCACCGCGTACTACCCCGACGGCGGCTACGAGTCCAGCGGCGTGCTGTACCTGTTCGACTCGGAGCGCAACCTCGATGCCGTGCGGCTGAGCGACGGCGTCCGCCTCTGGCACGTGGCCGGCATCGGGCCGACCCAGTACCTCCGCAACGAGATCGTGGTGGTGGGCAGCCGCATCCTCTACCTCGACGCGAACTACGACCTGGTGGCCCGCAACGTCGCCGACGGCTCGGCGTCCTGGAGCGGTGCGGCCGTCACCCTGGACGGCAACGAGCTCTCCGGCGCCGTGCAGCTGGCGACCGACGGCACCCGGGCGTTCGTGCTGGCCAACTGCGAGGTCAAGGCCGTGACCGCGTCGACCGGGGCGGTGGCGTGGACGGTCCCGGTGAAGGCCGGTGGCACCACCAACTGCGGGACCGCCACCCGCCACCTGCCGATGGTGGCGGACGGCGCCGTGTTCGCCTCCACCTACGACGGGTCGATCGCCATCGAGGCGGCGACCGGCGTGGTCCGCTGGCGGACGGGCACGAGGGGTGGGTTCGCGGCGGGAGGCGGTGCCATCGCCGGGGGCGCGTGGATCCTCGACGCCGGCGACTACCAGGAGCCCAAGCTCACGGCGCTGGACCTGGCGACCGGCGAGGTGCTGTGGAGCACGAAGGACGCCGGTTCCTCGGAGGGCTTCGCCATCGCCGGCGACCTGATCGTCGGCCGCGGGACCTCCTCGGTGACCGGCTACGACCTCACCACCGGCGAGAAGCTCTGGGACGGGGGCACACCCGACACCTCCAGCTACACGAACGGGGCGCCCGCCATCGCCGCCGGGAAGATCTTCGTCAGCACCCGCGACGGCATCCGGGCCTACGGCCTCCCCTGATCCGGGTCCGACGCCGGCCGCGGGCATCGGTCGCAGTCGACATGGAAGAACAAGGAAACGCATCGAAAGGGACTGCTTCACTGTCAGACCCCCTGGGGATGATGGGGGCATGGCAGAAGGGTCCACGCTCGAGGAGCTGCTCGGTCAGCTCGACACGGTGCTCGACGCGCTCGTCGCCGCACCCGTGGCTCCGGTCGATGTGGATGAGGCGGCGGCGATCACTCGGCGGGTCGAGCAGGTCGGTCGACGGGTGCACGCCGTGCAGCTGGAGGTGGTGGAGGCCATCGAGGCCTCCGGTGCCCACCGGGCGGACGGGCACGCGTCGGCGTCGATCTTGGTGGCGCACGTCGGCCGCCTGTCGCAACCAGAAGGCAAGCGACGCAACCGGGCCCGGCGGATGCTCGCCGCCATGCCGGGGGTGAAGGCGGCCCTGGGCGCCGGGAGCATCGGCCGGTGCCAGGTGCACCGCATCGCCCAGGTCTGGGCCAACCCTCGGGTGCAGGGCGAGTTCGAGGGGCTCGACGCCCAGGTGGCCGTGCTCGCCGCCCACCTGTCGTACGAGGAGCTGGACCGGCGGCTCACCAACTGGGTTCGCCAGGTCGACGAGGATGGCACCGCAGACCGGGCGCGGCGTGCGCACGAGGACCGGCGGGCCCGGCTCGTGCAGGACTTCGACGGCGGCTGGGAGCTGCTCTGCCAGATCGGCGGGGTCACCGGTGCGCAGATGCACGCCATCTTCCGGGCCTTCGTCGAAGCCGAGTTCCAGGCCGACTGGGCCGAGGCCCGTGAGGTCCACGGCGACGCCACCACCGTCGAGCACCTGGCCCGCACGTTCGACCAGCGCGACGCCGATGCCATCGCCCGGATCTTCGAGTTCGCCGCCAACGGCTGGGCCGCATCGCCCGGGGGAGCTCCCATCAACACCACGGTGGTGATGGACCACGAGACCTTCGAGCGCGAGGCGCGGAGGGCCGCGGGCGCCACGGTCGAGCCCCGCCCGGTGCCCGATCTCGGCCCGCTGCCGGGCGACCCCGACCCGCTGCCCGACGATCGGGACCCGGCCTCGCATCCCGGCAGGCAGTTCCGGTGCGAGACGTCAGACGGGCACCGCATCGATCCCACCGAGGCGTTCGCCAACGCCCTGGTCGGCCGCATCCGGCGGCTGGTCGTCGGCTGGGACTCCGTGGCCCTCGACGCGTCGGGCCTCCACAAGCTCTTCACCGGTCCGCTGCGGGAGGCCACGCTGTTCGGCCACCACACCTGCTACTGGACCGGGTGCCCGGTGCACGTCCGCCACTGCCAGGTCGACCACCTCGACCCTCGGCGCAACGGCGGCAGAACCAACCCCGGCAACGGGGCACCGGCCTGCGGACGGCACAACCGGCTGAAGGAGATCGGGTTCACCGCCCGTCGTGACGAGCGCGGCCGCATGCACATCTACCGACCCGACGGCACCGAGATCGACTACTGAGGTCACGCGCCCCGGGGGGGGCGGGTCAGTCCTCGGGGGAGGCGGTGGTGACCTCGATGCGGTCCTGGCGCCACTCGCGGGCGGCGTCGAGGGCGGTGAGGCTCTGGCCCACCAGCTGGTCGGCGTCGAACGCGTACGCCGGGTAGCAGCTCATGCCGGCGCGGACCGTGCAGCCGGGGAGGTCCTCGCTGATCTTGCGGCGGATGCGCTCCAGGGTCCAGATGGCGCCGTTCTCGGGGGTGTCCTCGAGCAGCACGGCGAACACGCCGGAGTCCATGCGGGCCACGGCGTCGGCCTCGCGGAGGGGGTCGGTGAGGATCTCCGCCACCGGCTTGGCGGCGGGCTGGGCCACGTCGGGCTCGCCGACGCGCTCCACCACCTCGACCATGGCGACGGTGAGCGGGCGCAGGCCGCGGCGGGCGGCGGAGATGCGCTTACCGAGGGAGGCGTCGAAGAAGACCTGGGTGAACACGCCGGTCTCCGGATCGGTGATGTCGTCGCCGCGGGGACCGGTGGGGGTCGGACCGGCCGGAGCGGGCGTGGCGGGGGTCTCGGCGGGGACGGCGGTGGAGCGCTCGGCCAGCATCGCCGTGGCCAGCTTCTCCCGGGCGGCGATGGCCTCGGCCTCGAACTTGGCGGCCCGGGCGGCCATCTGGTCGTTCTCCCGGGCCAGCTTGTCGGCCTCTTCCTGCAGGTCGCGGCGCTCCTTGTAGCGGACCGGCGCCCGGTTGGGGAGGGCCAGGACGAGGACGATGCAGATGGCGGTGAGCACGCCGGCCACGATCACCAGCGCGGCCTGCTGGGTGATGATGGCGGCGATGGCGAAACCGAGCCCGAGGGCACCCGCGATGGTTCCGGGCAGCGCCCGACGGTCGAACATGGGTGCTCCATCGGCAGGAAGGCGCGCGTTCACAGGTTTCCAGCGCATTCCGTGGGAACTTCACCACCGAACGTGAGATTCACGGGTGGGTCACCTCCGTTCGAGCCGATCAGGCGGTGCGGTGGGCCTCCACCAGATCCGCCACCTCGCTCATGATCTTGACGATCTCGAAGTCCTTGGGCGTGTACACGGCGGCCACCCCGGCGTCGAGGAGGCGAGGCCGGTCGTCCTCGGGGATGATGCCTCCGGCGATGACCGGTGCGGTGACGCCCTCGGCGCGCAGCAGGCGCACGACCTCGGGCACCAGCTCCAGGTGGCTGCCCGAGAGGATCGACAGGCCGATCACGTCGACGTCCTCGTCGCGGCCCACCGCGGCGATCTGCTCGGGCGTGAGGCGGATCCCCTGGTAGATCACCTCGAAGCCGGCGTCGCGGGCCGCCACCGCGATCTGCTCGGCGCCGTTCGAGTGACCGTCGAGGCCGGGCTTGGCCACCAGGAACCGGGGCGGGCCGCCCGCCATGGACTGCACCCGCTGGGCCACCGAGCGCAGGCCGTCGGAGCCGCCGCCGGCACCGGCCGCAGCAGCCACGCCGGTGGGCGCCCGGTACTCGCCGAACTCCTCGCGCAGCACGGCCGCCCACTCGCCGGTGGTGCCACCGGCGTGAGCCAGGTCGATGGACGCCGGCATGATGTTCTCGCTGGAGCGGGCCACGCGGCGCAGCTCGTCGAGGCTGCGCTTCACGGCGTCGTTGTCCCGGTTGGAGCGCCACTCGGCCAGCTCGGCGATGGCGGCGTCGGCCACCGCGGGATCGACCTTCAGGATGTTGTCGTCACCGTCGAGCGGCGACGGGGCCGTCTCGGTGAACTTGTTGACGCCCACCACGGTGAGCTCGCCGGACTCGATCTTGCGCATGCGCTCGGCGTGGCTGCGGACCAGGCGGCCCTTGAGCTCCTCGATGGCCTCGAACGCGCCGCCCAGCTCCAGCACCTCGTCCAGCTCGGCCTGGGCCCCGTCGATGAGCTCGGCGGTCTTGGCCTCGATCACGTGGGAGCCGGCGAAGATGTCGTCGTACTCCAGCAGGTCGGTCTCGAACGCCAGCACCTGCTGGATGCGCAGCGCCCACTGCTGGTCCCACGGGCGGGGCAGGCCGAGGGCCTCGTTCCACGCCGGCAGCTGCAGCGAGCGGGCCCGGGCGTCCTTGGAGAGGGTCACGCCCAGCGCCTCGAGCACGATGCGCTGCACGTTGTTCTCCGGCTGGGCCTCGGTGAGCCCCAGGCTGTTGACCTGCACGCCATAGCGGAAGCGGCGGGCCTTGGCCTCGGTGATGCCGTAGCGCTCCAGGCAGATGCGGTCCCACATCTGGGTGAAGGCCCGCATCTTGCAGGTCTCCTCCACGAAGCGGATGCCGGCGTTCACGAAGAACGAGATGGAGCCCACCACGTTGACCATGCGGTCCTCGGGCACCTGGCCCGACTCCTTCACGGCGTCGAGCACGTCGATGGCGGTGGCCAGCGAGTAGGCGATCTCCTGGACCGGCGTGGCCCCCGCCTCCTGCAGGTGGTAGCTGCAGACGTTCATCGGGTTCCAGTGGGGGATCCACTCCTGGCAGAACGCGAACATGTCGACGATCAGCCGGCGCGACGGCAGCGGCGGGAACACGTACGTCCCGCGGGACAGGTACTCCTTGACGATGTCGTTCTGCGTGGTGCCCCGCAGCTGCTGGGACTTCACGCCCTGGCGCTCGGCGTTGGCGGTGTAGAGGCCGAGCATCCACGCCGCGACGGCGTTGATGGTCATCGACGTGTTCATCTCGCCGACGGGGATCTGGTCGAGCAGCGTCTCCATGTGGCCGATGTGGCTCACGGGCACGCCGACCTTGCCGACCTCCCCCCGAGCCATCGGGTCATCGCTGTCGTAGCCGGTCTGGGTGGGCAGGTCGAAGGCGATCGACAGCCCGGTCTGGCCCTTGGCGAGGTTGGTGCGGTACAGCTCGTTGGAGGCCTTCGCGGTGGAGTGACCCGAGTAGGTCCGCATCATCCACGGGCGGTCCGGCGTGCGCTGGTCGGTCATCTGTCCATTCTCCGTCGCGGGAGCGCCCGGTGTCACGCTGAGCAGGACGGACGCGCCGGGCCGGGCGGGGCGCCAGGAGCCGCAGGAGGGTCAGGCCGAGGACCACCGCGGTGGTCGCCTCCACCACCAGGAGCAGGATCGGGTTGGTCCGCTCGGTCCCGGCCTGGAGGTAGTGCAGCGTGGCCAGGGCGTACACGGCGAAGCTCAGCAGGTGGATGCGGCTCCAGAGCCGCTTCGACAGCCGGGGGCGCAGCAGCGACGACACCTCGACGGCCACCAGCAGCCAGAACGCCACCACCCCGAAGGCGACGGGAACCGTGCGCCAGGCCGACGCCCCGGGCACGAACAGGTCGGCCCAGCCGAACGGGACGAACGAGTCCGCCACCAGGGCGCCCAGGTGCACCCCGACCGCCACGACGGTGAGCGCCCCGAGGTAGCGGTGCAGGTCCAGCACCCACACCGGCCGCATCCGCTGGCGGGCGGAGCGGGTGCTCAGGACCAGGCCCCAGATCACCGATGCCGCGGCGAGGCCCCAGGCGACGATGCCGCTCGCCCGCGCTGCGTACCACCAGATCTTCGGGTTCACGGCAGCACAGCGGCCAGGCCCGGCGTCGCCACCCGAGACCCGTCGAGGCCCACCAGCAGCGCCTCCACGGACGGGTCCAGGTCGACCAGCCCGCGGCGACCGCTCACCATCAGCGCGGTGGCCTGGGCCTCGGCCCACCAGGCCTCGGCTGCCACCACGGTCACCGCGGCCAGGTCGCTCGCCGCAGGCCGACCGGTCCGGGGGTCGATGATGTGGTGGGCCGGACCGGCGCCCGTCTCCCAGCGCCGCACCAGCTGCGAGCTGGTGGCCACCGCGCCGCCGGGCACCGCCAGCCGGGCCAGCTCGTGGTCGTCGTGGCGGGG
>CALANQ010000510.1 GCA_937926025.1 uncultured Acidimicrobiales bacterium | reverse complement strand
GAGCCCACCGCCAACCTCGACCTCCAGTCCGCCGAAGCGCTGGAAGCCGCGCTCCAGGAGTTCACCGGCACCGTCCTGGCCGTCACCCACGACCGCTGGTTCCTGCGCGGCTTCGACCGGTACCTGATCCTCGACGACGACGGCTCCGTCTCCGAGGCCCTCGACCGCGACACGGCCCTCCGCGTCATCACCGGCGACGAGTCCTACGACTTCTCCCCCGCCAAGCTCGTGCCGCTCACCGCCTGAGACCGCCGAGACCGCCGTCGCACCGGGGCCGGCTTCGTGTGCGGCGCCACGCCGGCCGTAGGGTTCCGGGCCGATCCGGACTCGAACGATCGCGGGAACCCATGACCTCCGTGCACGCCTTCACCGACGAGCTCAGCCGCCTCGACGCGGTGGCCACCGCCCAGCGGGTGCACGCCGGCGAGCTCACGCCCGAGGAGGCGGTGGCCGCCGCCATCGACCGGGCGAAGGCCGTGAACCCGGACCTGAACGCGGTGGCCACCGAGGACTTCGACCGAGCCCTCGCCGCGGCTCGTCGCACCCCCACCGACGGCCCCCTCGCCGGGGTCCCCACGTTCATCAAGGACGGCACCGACGTCGCCGGCCTCCCCACCCGCAACGGCTCCGAGGCGCTGGCCGGCGCCGGGCCCGCCAAGCACACCGCCGTCATCGCCCAGCAGTTCCTCGACATGGGCACCGTGAGCCTGGGCAAGAGCACCCTCCCCGAGTTCGGCTTCATCCCGTCCACCGAGTTCCCCGACGGGACCGCCACGCACAACCCGTGGAACCTGGGCCACACGCCCGGTGGATCGTCCGGCGGCTCGGCGGCGCTGGTCGCGGCCGGGGTCGTGCCCATCGCCCACGCCCAGGACGGAGGCGGCTCCACCCGCATCCCCGCTGCGTGCAACGGCCTCGTCGGCCTCAAGCCCACCCGCGGCCGCCTCCTGCCGGACCCGCACGGCCGGCTGCTGCCCGTGAAGATCGTGTACGACGGCGTGCTCACCCGCACCGTCCGGGACACCGCCGCCTACTACCGGGCCGCCGAGCAGGCCTACCGCCCGCCCCGGCTCAAGCCCCTGGGGAACACCACCGACCCGCTCACCCGGCCCCTCCGGGTCGGCACCTACACCGCCACCCCCACGGGCGCCGTGCTCGACGGACCGACGCAGCGCGTGTTCGAGGAGACCGTCACCCTGCTGGAGTCCCTCGGCCACCGGGTCGAGCCGGTCGAGGTCCCCATCGACGAGCAGTTCGTCACGGACTTCATCCGGTACTGGTCGATGCTCGTCTTCGCCGTCGACCACGCCGGCACCGTGCTCTACGACAAGGCGTTCGAGCGCTCGAAGCTCACCCCCGTGGCCAAGGGCCTCTCCGCCGAGTTCGCCGCGGACTGGACCGGGATCGCAGGCACCGTCCGCCGCCTCCGGGCCACGACCGCCGCGTTCGAGACGGCGATGCGCTCGGTCGACGTGGCCCTGACCCCGACGGTGGCCCAGCTGCCGCCCGCCCTCGGCCACCTCGGCTCCGGCCTGCCCTACGAGGTGGTGTTCCCCCGCGTCATCGACTGGATCGGGTATCCGCCGCTCGCCAACGCCACCGGCGCGCCCGCGATCAGCCTGCCGATGGGCCACGACGCGGCCAGCAACCTCCCCGTCGGGATGATGTTCAGCGGACGCTGGGGCGACGACGGCCTCCTGCTCCGCCTCGCCCTCCAGCTCGAGCAAGCCCGCCCGTTCCCGACCCTGGACCCCTCCCGGGCCTGAACCCACCACAGCTCACCGGGAACGGGCCGTCCCGGTCCCGCGCCTCCTGCGACGTCCGCCGCGGGGTCAGCGCCCGTCAGGGCTCGGTGTAGAGGTTGACCCGGCCCGGGCGGGCGAACCCGGCGAGCGCGATGCCGGCGCGCCTGGCCGCCTCGACGGCCAGCGAGCTCGGGGCGCTGACCGCCACCACCGTGCCGAACCCGGCAGCCCACGCCTTCTGCATGATCTCGAAGCTGGTCCGACCGCTCACGAACAGGCCGAGTCCGCTCGCCGGGACCCGGCCGTCGAGCAGCAGGCGGCCGACCACCTTGTCGACCGCGTTGTGGCGGCCGATGTCCTCGCGCACCAGCACCACCGCGCCGCTCTCGTCGAACGCGGCCGCGGCGTGCACCCCACCCGTGGCGGCGAACAGCTCCTGGTGCGGCGCCACCCGCTCGGGCATCGACGCCAGCAGCTCGGGCGCGAACGCCGGGCGATCGCCGGTGAGGGCGGTGAGCCGGGCGGCGACGTCGTCGACCTGATCCGTGCCGCACCACCCGCACGACGACGTGGTGGTGGTCAGCCGGGGCGCCGGCTCCGGGGCCCGCCCGCCGGTCTCCACCGTGACCACGTTGAACGCGGTGTCGACGGCGGAACCGGTGGCGCAGTAGCGCACGGTCTGGACCGGAGCGCCGGCCAGCAGCCCCTCAGTAAGGCAGAAGCCGACGGCCAGCTCGTAGTCGTGCCCCGGCGTGCGCATGGTGGTGGTCACGCGGGTGCCGTCGAGGCGGATCTCCAGCGGCTCCTCCACGATGACCTGGTCCGGCGATCGCCCCGCCGACCCGTCGGCCACCTTCCGCACGATCTGCGACACCGTGCGCCCTCGACCCATGCCCGCCAACCTACCGAGCACCCGATCGGTTCTCGACCCGCGCCTTCTCAGCGCTCGACACGCCGACGATGCCGTTCGACCACAAGACCTCACGGCGCCCATCGGCGGGCTCCGATCACCCGACACCGACGCCCTGGTCGACACCCTGCAGCGCCTGCTCGCAGCGCCGGCCCTCACCCAGGAGGACACCCCGTGACCACCACCGAACCGATCCCCACGCTCGACGGCCGCATCATCGGCCAGACCGAGCGGGCCACGTTCACCGCCGTCCAGGCCGACATCGGATCGGTCACCGCCACCCTCTACGGCGATCTTCCGGCCGAGGACCTCCAGACCGCCGCCCGCATCCTCCTCACCATCACCGCCCGAGCCCACCACCACCTCGACACCCCCTGACCCCGATCGAGCTCGGGTCACCCGAGCCCCGCCACGCGGCACCAGTGACCCGAAGCCGGTGGGTGCGCGAGGCTGGTCGGCGATGACCGACGATGTGCTCGCACCGCCCACCGGCGCTCGGCTGGAGCTGCTGAAGACCCTGGGGTTCGCCGAGCTGGAGCACGACTCCCACGTGCCGTTCATCTCGCACCTCGTCGGGACCCGGCGGGTGCTGGCCGAGTGGGGCGAGCGACCGGCGATGTGCGACGCCGGGCTGTTCCACTCCGCCTACGGCACGGAGTACTTCCCCGTCGACCAGGACGTGGACCGGGACCAGGTCATCGCCGTCATCGGCCCCGATGCCGAGCGCATCGCCCACGCCTGGTGCACCATCCGGCGCGACACCATCGAGCTCGGCCAGCCCAGCACGGTGATCGACCGCACCACCGACCAGCGCATCGAGATCGACGCCGCCCTCCTCGCCGACATCGCCACCCTCTGGGCGGCCGACACCGTCGAGCAGATCGCCCGCATGGCACCGGACGAGCACGGCTTCGCCTCCAGCCTCGACGACGTCCTGCACCTCGCCCGGCCCGCCGCCCGAGAGGCCGTCGCCGCCACCTACCTCCGCCTGTCCCAGGGCTGACCCGCCACCCGGTTGCACCCGGGGCACCGCGCCGACCCCGACTTCCTGTGACGGGCCGGTGATCGCCCCGGCCGATCGCAGAAGGTTCGGGATGGGGGCGGGCGCAGAAAACCCCTTGGCCGCGCCCGTGCCGGCGCAGCAACGTTCCCCCGGCGGAGATGCCACCTCTGGTGCCCCGCCACGGACCACACTGACGAGGGGAGATGAGCCGATGCCCACGCTGCTGCTGAACGCCAGCTACGAGCCGCTGACCGTCATCTCCGTCCACCGCGCCGTCGTCCTGGTCCTCGCCGACAAGGCCGACCTGGTCGCCGCGGGCGAAGGCCACTTCCGGTCGCCGTCCACCTCGGTGCCCACGCCGTCGGTCATCCGGCTGCGCGGGTTCGTGCGGGTGCCGTACCGGTCGACGCTGCCGCTGAACCGGCGGAACCTCATCGCCCGTGACGGCGGCCGCTGTGCGTACTGCCACGGCCGCGGCGACACGGTCGACCACGTGGTCCCCCGGTCCCGGGGCGGCGAGCACGTGTGGACCAACGTCGTGGCCGCCTGCCAGCCGTGCAACGGCCACAAGGGCGACCGGCTCCTCCACGAGCTGGGCTGGAACCTGCGCACCACCCCCGCCACGCCGCGGGGCTGGTCGTGGATGCTGGTCGGCGTCGGCACCACCGACCCCGCCTGGTCCCAGTGGCTCGACCCCGCCAGCACCTGACCCGATCGGGTCGCCGATGGTTGCCCAGCGACCGTTCGTGACCCGATCGGGGCGAGGGGCGGAGGTCTGGCTCAGGTCTCGGTGAGGCGGCCGTCGGCGAGGGCGAGACGGCGGGTGACGCGGACCCGGTCCAGGAAGGCCCGGTCGTGGCTGACCAGGAGGACCGTGCCGACGAAGCGATCGAGGGCCTGCTCGAGCTGCTCGATGGCGACCAGGTCCAGGTGGTTGGTGGGCTCGTCCAGCACGAGGCAGTTGACGCCCTCGGCCATGAACAGGGCGAGGTTGGCCCGGGTCCGCTCCCCGGGCGACAGCAGGCGGGACGGCTTGGTGACGTGCTCCGCGGTGAGGCCGAACTTGGCCAGCAGCGAGCGGACCTCGTTGGCCTGCTGCCCGGTGGCATCGCTGACCACCGTGAACAGCGACTCGTCGGTGGCGAAGCGGTCCCGTCGCTGCGACAGCTCGCCGACCACCACCCCCGGGCCCACGAACGACTCGCCTGCGGCCAGGTCGGTGCGGCCCAGGAGGGCGTCGAGCAGCGTGGTCTTCCCGGCCCCGTTCTCGCCGGTGATGGCCACCCGGTCGGCCCAGCCGATCTCCAGGTCGATCGGCCCGAGCCGGAACCCCCCGCGCTCCACCACGGCGCCCGAGAGCGTGGCCACCACGTCACCCGACCGCGCTGCCTGGCCGATCTCGAACCGCAGCTCCCAGCCCTCCCACGGCTTGTCGACCACGTCGAGCCGCTCGATCGCCCGCTCGGTGGCCTTGGCCTTGTGGGCGACCTTCTCGGACGACGACGTGTTCCAGTGCTTGATGAACTTGTCGGTCTCGCCGGACGTCTTGGCCTTCTTGGCGCCCTGCACCGACCACTCCCGCTGGGTCCGCGCCCGCTGGGTGAGCTCCGCCTTCTTGGTCTGGTAGGTGGCGTAGTCCTCCTCGGCGTGGGCCCGGGCGGTGGCCTTGTCGGCCAGGTAGGCCGACCAGCCTCCGGCGAAGAGCGAGGCGTGGTGGGTGTGCTCGTCGAGGTCCAGGACGTGGGTGACGACCCGTTCGAGGAACGCCCGGTCGTGGCTGACCACCACCGTCGCGGCCTGGAGGCCGACCAGGAACTCCTCGAGGATCGAGAGTCCGGTGAAGTCCAGGTCGTTGGTGGGCTCGTCGAGCAGGAAGACGTCGAAGCGGCTGAGCAGGGTGGCCGCCAGCGACACCCGGGCCGCCTGCCCGCCCGAGAGCGTGGCGGTGGGCTGATCGGCGAGCGAGCCGTCGAGCCCGAGGTCGGCGAGGGTCTGGCCGATGCGGGCCTCGAGGTCCGGGCCACCGAGGGCGAGCCACCGGTCGAGCGCCTCGCTGTAGCGGTCGTCGGCGCCCGGCTCACCGGTCGACAGCGCCGAGGTCGCCGCATCCATCTCGGCCGTTGCCGCGCCCACCCCGGTGCGCCGCAGGACGAACTCGGTCACCGACTCGCCGGGGCGCCGGTCCGGTTCCTGGGGGAGCAGGCCGATCGACGCGCTGGGCGGCGCCGTGGTGATCGACCCGGCCTCGGGCGCGAGCTCACCGGCCAGGACGCGCAGCAGCGTGGACTTGCCGGTGCCGTTGGGGCCGACGACGCCGATGCGCTGCCCGGGCGCCACCGTGAACGACACGTCGGCCAGCACCGGCCCCGCGCCGAACGAGAGGGACACCCCACGGGCGTGCACGGTTGCCATGACGGCCCCATCCTCCCGCACCCCGGGGCTGATCCCGCGATCGATTCGCACGGGCCGTGAGCCGGTCGCCACCGGTTCGAGCGGGAGCGATGTCCCCACCCGAAACTTCGTGTGGCCGTGGGCCGCGAACAGACCGGATCCACACGAAGTTCGGAGGTGGAGGGGCGAGCACCGCGGTCGGGACGAGGTCGTCCGATGGTCAGCGGGCCACGAGCCAGGCGGCGGTGAAGGTCAGCGAGTTGGTCCCGATGTGGGCGCAGATGGGCGCGACCAGGCTGCCCGAGCGCTGACGCAGCCAGCCGAAGCCCAGCCCCGCCGCGAACGTGGCGACGAACGTGGCGGCGACCGCTCCGATGCTGCCGCCCCCCAGGTCACCGGCACCGCCGCCGCGCCAGACCGGGAGCAGGTGCCAGAGGCCGAACACCACGGCGCTCGCCACGAGCGCGCGAAGGGCGGGGAGCAGCCGTTGGAGCAGGCCGAGCAGCACGCCCCGGAACACCACCTCCTCCACCAGCACGGTGGCGATCGGGATGACCACCAGCACCCGCCAGAGCATCGACCCAACCCCGACATCGGCTCGGTCGTCGTCGAGCAGGCCGTGGAGGGCGGGCACCAGGACGGCGACCGCCAGGCCGGCCGCGAGGACGGCCACGACGCCCAGCCCCCAGCGGAGCCCGGATCCGACGGCCGCCCGGGAGAGGCCGAGCTCCCCGGCCGACA
>CALANQ010000509.1 GCA_937926025.1 uncultured Acidimicrobiales bacterium | reverse complement strand
CATACGAGATGCCTAAGTGACTGGAGTTCAGACGTGTGCTCTTCCGATCTGGGTCGGCCAGATGCCCGTGAGCTTCGACCGGGACCGCGATGCCGCCATCGACCGTGCCCACGAGCAGTTCCGCTGGTTCGGCGGTGGCTGGAAAGTCAACGCGGAGCTCCCGGGCCCGGCCGCGTTCGACGCCGCCTCGCAGTTCGTCACCAAGGACGACATCGCCGACTCGATCCCGTGCGGCGACGACGTGGCCGCCATCGTCGACGGTGTCGCCGACTGGGCCAAGGCCGGGTTCACCCACCTCGCGCTGTGCCAGATCGGCGGAGAGGCGCAGCCCGAGTTCAACGAGTGGGCTGCCGCCGAGCTGCTCCCGGCGCTCCGCGACGCCTCGTTCGCATGACTTACGGCCAGTACCGCGAGGACCGCGCCCTCGATCCTGCGGTCACCGAGGCGGTGGGTCGGGCGAGCGAGGCCCTGGAGTACGTCGAGCGGGCTCGGGGCCACCTTTACTCGTTCCACCAGCTCACCGGACGGGCGGACATCCTCTTCGGGGAGGCCGCCGACCTGCTGCGTGACGCCGGTGAAGCAGCGGCTGGCGACGCCATCGAGCGCGACGTCGTCGGACGCAACGTGCTCGACGGCCGGTGGACGTTCCAGGTCGTCGAGGAGTTCGACCGGCTGTTCCACGAACCGGTCACCGACGCCGTTCGCACCCTCGAACGCGACCTGCAAGACGGCGAGCGCCACGTGTTCGAGGCCCAGATGAAGGAGGACCGGCGCACGCGAGGCCGCTCCGGCCACGAGCACCGTCCACCAGACGCCCACCGCCCGGACGTCGAGACCGACGACCACGATGGCTGAGACCACGGTCCAAGATGGCCAGGCTCGGGGGAACCACGGACGCCGCTGCGCATGGCGGCCACCAGGCTCGGTGTCGGCCTGGACTGGGTCGGCGTCGTCGGCTCCCGTCGGGGGTCTGCCAACGGCGGCAGCCGCGGTTGACGATCGCGTCAGGTGGGAAGAAACAAGCACCTGTGACCTGGAGGGATGCGATGGACGACGCGGCAGAGCACATCTCGGACGAGGACGCCGCCGCGCTCCTCGGGGTGCCCTTGGAGCAGCTCGAGGCCATGGTCGATGAGGGTGTCCTGGTCGTCGTCGACCACGAGGACTGGGGCCGGTCGTTCCTGCGGGCCGAGGTCCTCGCGGTGCGGAACCTCGGCGGCTGACTCCCCGCACGCACGAGGACGAGGAGAGACCATGCCTGCCACTACCCAGCTCGAACGCCTCGACGGCACCCTGATCGTGCGGATCTGCGGTGAGATCGACCAGGACCAGTGCACCGAGCTCGGCTGCACCATCCGCGACGAGCTGCGCACCGACGACCGCGCCCTGCTCCTGAACCTCGCCGAGGTCACCTTCTGCGGGTCGGCGGCCCTCGCCCTGTTCGTGCAGCTGCAAGATCACGCCGTCCGGTCCTCCACGCAGTTCGCGCTCATCAACCCGTCGGCGATCATCAAGGCGATGATCGCCGTGTGCGGGCTCGGAGACTCGCTCCGGACCTGGAGCGACACCGAGGCCGCTTGAGCTCCCCGGGTGCTGCTCCGGACGCAGACGAGGCACCGGACGCTCCGCAGCAAGAGGAGCGTCCGGCGGCCGGGAGCGCCGACCGGGCGCAGCTCTCTACCCTCCGACTGGCCGCCTGCGGCCGCGCCGCCGCCCTGGTCTCCGACCGGGGCGAAGTGTGCTGGCTTGTCGCCCCCGAGATCGACGCCCCCCCAGCGCTGTGGTCGCTGCTGGACCCGTACGGCGCCGCAGCCCGTTGGCTCGGCGCCGTACCCGCCCCGGATGCCGACCCCGATGTCCCACCGGTCGGGCCGCTCCTACGAGGGGCGGTGGAGGTCGAGGGGCACCGGATCGAGACCATCGACGGGCTGCTGCTCGTCGGCGAGGGCGCCGTCCTCGTCCGCCTAGTCCGGACGGCGGAGGCCGGTCGTGCAGCACCGGTGCTCCGCCACGTCCTCGAGCTCGGAGGCCTCGATGCCGCCACCGTGGCCTGGGTCGGCGACCGGGGCCGGCTCGACGGCACCGAGGTGCACGTGGCCACCAGCGCCCGTGCGGCCGCCACCGCGCCGGGAACGGCGCTGCGGACCGAGGTCCGTCCGGTGGCCGATGCGTGGACGGGACTCGCCGTGGGGTTCGGAGCCGAGCCGCCGGCCGGCGGGGCTGCGGCCTGGCACGCCGCCCTGGTGGCTGCCGACAAGGCCCTCGGCGAGGAACTGGGTCGGGCGCACGCCGTCGGCCCGCACCAGCCGCGGATCGCCACGGCGCTGCGGGTGATGCGGGCCTGCACCGATCCGCGAACCGGCGGTGTCGTCGCCGCTCCGACGACGTCGCTGCCCGAGGCGCCCGGGTACGACCGGCAGTTCGACTACCGGTTCAGCTGGATCCGGGACTCGTCGCTCGCCGCGTCGGTGTGCGCCCAGGTCGGGCTGCCCGGGCTGGCAGACGAGGCGCTCGACTTCCTCCACCGCACCATCGATGCGGCCGACGCCAGCGTCTGCCCGGTCCGGACGACCCGTTGGGAGCCGACGCCGGACGAGCGGGAGATCGACGGCGTCGCCGGCCACCTTGCCAGCACCCCGGTCCGGCTCGGCAACGCCGCCGGTGATCAGCAGCAGTTCGATGCGATCGGGGCCTACGTCGACGCCGTCTGGACGCGCTTCACCACGGTCGGTCGGCTCCACGGCGCGGTCTGGGCGTCGATCCAGCGGACCGCCGATCAGATCGCCGCGACCGAAGACCGTCCCTCGAACGGGATCTGGGAGGTCCGGGAGCCGATCTGGGCGGTCAGCGAGGACATCGGCCGCTGGCTGGTCCTCGACCGTGCCCTCCGGCTCAACCGCTGGCGGTCGCCGTGGCACCGCCGTCGGTCCTGGCGCTCGGAGCGGAGCCGCCTGCGCACCCGCGTGATCGGCGCGATCGGGTCCGACGGCACGATCCCGCTCGCCTACGACCAGCCGGGGACCGTCGATGCCGCTGGCCTGGGGGCGGTCATCCTCGGACTGCTCGACCAGAAGGACCCGCGATCGGCACGGCTCGTCGACGGCACCGCGGCAGCGCTCGGCGAGGGTCCGTTCCTGCGCCGCTACAGCGACGACGTCGACGACGGGTTCGAGGGCCGCGAGGGCGCCTTCCTCCCGATGTCGTGGTGGCTCGTTTGCGCCCTGGCGATCATCCGCCGCACCGACGAGGCCCGAGACCGGGCCGACTCGCTGTGCGAGGCGCTCCCGGGGCTGATGGCCGAGGAGGTCGACGCCGCGACCGGTCAGCTGCGGGGCAACCACCCGCTGGTGTGGGCGCACATGGAGGCCGCCCGGGCTCTGCACCTCATCGCCGAGGCCGAGGTCCGGGACCGGTGGCGCGAGCCCGGCGTCGCCGCCGCCCGGCTCGGCCGGCTCGTCACCCACCGGCTCCGGGATCGCGCAGACCGGTTGGACCAGCAGAGGGCCGGGTAGCTCCACCCCATGGCCACCATCGCGACCACCGACGACGTGCAGCGCCTCCACAAAGCCGGCGCCGTGCTGCTCGAGGTCCTGCCCAAGAGCGCCTTCGACCACGAGCACCTGCCCGGCGCGGTGAACGTCCCCCTGCCCGACTTGAACGCCCGCTCCATCGAGCAGTTCGACCAGGACGCTCCCATCGTCGTCTACTGCTACGACCACGAGTGCGACCTGAGCGCCCGGGGAGCAGCGATCCTCGACCAGCACGGCTTCACCGAGGTCTACGACTACGCCGACTCCAAGACCGCCTGGCTGGGAGCCGGGCTCCTCGCCGAGGGCGACCAGCACGAGGCCCGAGCCGGCGATGTCGCCGACCGTTCGGTCCGCACCTGCGCACCCGGCGCCGCCGTCGGCGACCTCGGCGGCGACGGACAAGAGGACGTGGTCGTCGTGGTCGACGCAAACGGAACCGTCCTCGGACTCGTCCGGCCGACCACGGTCGAAGGGCTTCCGACGGTGACCGCGCTCGACGCCGCCGATCCGGCACCGCCCACGGTCCGGCCGTCGATCACCGTCTCGGAACTGGCCAGCTCGATGGACGGCGACGGCCAGCACCACGTCCTGGTCACGACCTACGCGGGCGAGCTCATCGGGATCATCTGGCGCCGCAACCTCCCCGCCGCCGCATGAGCGGCAGCGCACCACTGGACCTGGGCTACTGGCTCTCCAGCGAGGAGCACGGGCCGCACCGGCTCGTCTCCCTGGCGGCTCAGGCCGAGGCCGCGGGCTTCACGCACGCCATGATCTCGGACCACCTGCACCCCTGGGTCCCGTCGCAGGGCGAGTCGCCGTTCGTGTGGGGCGTGCTCGGCGCC
The DNA here is from genome assembly GCA_937926025.1 of uncultured Acidimicrobiales bacterium. Taxonomy (GTDB): domain Bacteria; phylum Actinomycetota; class Acidimicrobiia; order Acidimicrobiales; family Iamiaceae; genus Aquihabitans. Next base: position 983 of record CALANQ010000509.1, on the reverse strand, counting down.
ATCAGCCAGGCGACCTCGACCCTGCAGCTGGCCACCGGAGTGACGGCGCCGATCCTGCGCATGCACCCCGCCGTGGTCGCCCACGCCGCCGCCACGGCCTCGGTGCTCCTCGGCGAGCGGTTCGAGCTCGGCCTCGGAACCGGCGAGTGGCTGAACGAGCACGTGGTCGGCGGCGAGTGGCCACGACCGGGCGCCCGGCGGGAGATGCTCAGCGAGGCGATCGACGTCATCCGCGACATGCTCTCGGGAGGCGAGGTCAACCACCACGGCGACCACGTCACCGTCCTCCACACCCGGCTCTACACCGCTCCCGTCGTCCCGCCGCCGATCCTCGTCGCAGCCAGCGGCCAGCGCACGGCGGAGCTCGCCGGCCGGTCCGGCGACGGACTCATCACGTTCGACTGCAACCCCCGCATCATCGAGCAGTTCGAGCGCGCCGGCGGCGAGGGCAAGCCCCGCATCGGCCAGCTCCGCCTCTGTTGGGCACCCACCGTGGAGGAGGCCACCCATGTGGCCGCTACAGCGTGGCCGAACGCCACCGTCCCACCGTCGCTCAACAGCGAGGTCGAGCGGCCCCAGCAGTTCGCCGAGATCGCCGCGCTGTCCACGCCCGACCAGGTCGCCGCCACCATGATCTGCGGACCCGACCCCGAACCCGTGGCCCGGGAGATCGGCTGCTACGCCGCCGCCGGCTACACGCGGGTCTACCTCCAACAGGTCGGACCCGACCAGGAGGGCTTCTTCGACTTCGTCACCTCGGAGCTGCGGCCGGCCCTCGGCACCATGGTCGGCAGCAGCGGCTCCGGCGGATCGTGACCGGCGCCGCGGCGCCGCACGTCGCCCTCGTCGGGCTGATGGCGTCGGGCAAGACCAGCGTCGGGCGCATCGTCGCCGACCGGCTCGGACGTGCATACCTCGACAGCGACGAGATCGTCGAGGCCCGCACCGGCAACCCGCTCGAGTTCTCGTGGCGGCTGGCGAGC
>CALANQ010000508.1 GCA_937926025.1 uncultured Acidimicrobiales bacterium | reverse complement strand
ACAACGTCTTCATCCTGCTGTGCGCCGTCCTGGTGATCTTCATGCAGGCCGGCTTCGCCCTCGTGGAGGCCGGGCTCACCGGCGCCAAGAACGTGGCGAACATCATGATGAAGAACCTCATCGACTTCTGCGCCGGCGCCGTGGCGTTCCTCGCCGTCGGCTTCGCCATCGCCTACGGCGGTTCGACGAGCGGATTCGGTGCGTTCTTCGGTGCCGACGGCTTCTTCCTCGGCGATGGGGCCTTCACCTACGGCACCCTCACGGTCCCGGTGTTCTTCACCTTCCAGGTGGCGTTCGCAGCAACGGCGGCGACCATCGTGTCCGGGGCCATGGCCGAGCGGACCAAGTTCAAGTCGTACCTGCTCTACAGCTTCATCATCAGCCTGATCATCTACCCGGTGGTGGTCCGCTGGCAGTGGGGCGGCGGCTGGCTGTTCCAGGGCTCGGGCCCGCTCCCGGTGCCGTACTACGACTTCGCCGGTTCCAGCATCGTGCACATGCTCGGCGGCATCACCGCCTTCTGGGGCGCCAAGGCCCTCGGCCCCCGCATCGGCAAGTACAACGCCGACGGCACCGCCAACCCCATGCCGGGACACAACGTGCCCTACGCCATCCTCGGCTGCTTCATCCTCCTCGTGGGCTGGTACGGCTTCAACCCCGGCTCGGAGCTGGCGGCGGACGGCGCGATCGGCGGCATCGCCGTGACCACCACCATGGCCGCTGCCACCGGCGCCCTGTTCGCCATGGCCACCGTGTGGATCCGCTCCGGCAAACCCGACGTGTCCATGACCGGCAACGGCCTGCTCGCCGGCCTGGTCGGCATCACCGCCGGTGCGTCGGCTGTCACCGTGCAGGGCGCCCTCATCATCGGTGCCATCTCGGGCGTGCTGGTCGTCGTGGCCTGCGAGTTCATCGAGAAGGTCTTGAAGGTGGACGATCCGGTCGGCGCCATCGGCGTCCACGGCGTGTGCGGTGCCTTCGGCACCATCGCCGTCGGCCTCTTCGCCCGCGACGACGTCGAGGGCTTCTGGAGCCAGGGTCTGCTCTACGGCGGCGGTGCCGACCAGCTGATCACCCAGGTGATCGGCGTCCTCGCCATCGCCCTGTGGACCACCGTCACCGCCTACCTCACCTTCTTGTTCATCAAGAAGACCGTCGGCCTGCGGGTGAGCGAGGAAGAGGAGCTCACCGGCCTCGATCACCTCGAGCACGGCCACCACGGCTACGGCGAGGGCTTCGGCACCTGGGCGCCGAACTACCCGGTCGACACGCCGCCGGCCGCCATGGCCGACTGACACCCATCCGTCCGGGATCCCGGCGCCGCCTGCCGGCGCCGGGACCCCCGACCCCTCCCCTTCGAGGAGCACGTGATGACCGCCCGCCCCGCCCCCCGGCGGATCTTCGGGATCCACAAGCTGACCGAGGAACGCTACGAACGACCGATCCTCGACGACGACCGCCTCCTCTGGTTCGGCGACCAGTGGGCGGTGGTGACCGACCTGCAGACGCCGGTCGTGGAGCACCTGCTCGACAACCTGGGCCGACCCGTCGACCGCGACGAGATCACCGAGGTCTACGCCGCCGCCGGCGGCAGCACCGAGGAGGCCGCCGTCACCTCGCTGATGCGCCGGGTGGCCGCCGCCTTCACCGCGGTGGGTGCCACCGTCCGGTTCGCCTACCGCAACCTGGCCATGGAGGTCTCGGTGCCGGCGGCGATCTGACCGGCGGTCGGTGCCGGGGGGGGCTGCGCCTTCGCCCGCGCCCGGAACACGGTGGCCGAGATGAGGCCGCCGCACACCATGGCGATCCCGAGCCACGCCGGGCCGCCGTCGAACACCAGCGACACGACGCCGATCGGGACCAGGTAGGTCGCCACGATGGCCCAGAACTCCCATACCGGTGCCGGCGGATCGGTGGGGCGGCCCGCTGCCTCCCGCGTCGCCGCCATGGTGCGCGGGCCGTACCAGGCGGTGAACGCCACCGCGACCATCACCGCCACGATCTGCACCAGCCACCCCGTCCAGATGTTGTCGTCGTAGCCCAAGGCGAGCGTGCCGATCAGCCCGGCCACCGCTCCTACCAGGAACGCCAGCGCCCACATCGCCGTCACCACGTCGTTCACCCGCACGAACGCGGGCGAGTCCCAGAACTCGGGCTCGGTCTGCTCCTTGGCGTAGGGGAGCGTGAAGGGCTTGCGGATCACCAGCGTCACGGTCACCACCGCGAAGAGGAACAGGTTGCCCGCGGTGCTGAACCAGTCCTCGAACCAGGACACGGTGCTCGGGGCGGCCACGAGCGACCCGATCAGGAACCCGGTGAAGGCGAAGATGTCGACGCACGACAGCAGCCGCACCTCCGTGCCGCGCAGCTTCACCAGGACGAGGCCGGTGCACGACATCGCCAGCGCGATCGCGCACGCCGACGTGGTGCGTCCCGGCCCCTCCAGCACGTAGAGGGCCACCCACGGCACGTACCCGGTGAGCGGGTGGTCCAGGAACCGCCCCAGCCGCTCGCGGGTCGCGCCGGAACCCGGCTCCTCGCCCGCGGACGACGCCGCCCCGGGGCCATCGGGCCCGACCACCTCTCCCTCGCGCATGCGACGGTCCCGTCGGCACCGGGACGCCGCGACTGAGCGGTCAGGAGCCTCGGGCGTCGTGGACGAGGATCGCGATGTGCACCCGGTTGGCGACGGCGAGCTTGGTGAGGAGGCGGGAGACGTGGGCCTTCACGGTGGGCGCGCTCATGAACAGGGAGGCGGCGATCTCGGCGTTGGAGGCTCCCGATCCCACCGCGTCGGCGACCTCGCGCTCCCGGTCGGTCAGGGCGCTCAGCCGTTCCGCTGCGGTCCGCCGCCGCTCCGCCGCCTCGTCGTCGCCGAGGTGGGCGAGGAGGGTGCGGGTGACCGACGGCGACAGCATCGCCTCGCCCGCCGCCACCAGGCGCACCGCGTTGATGATCTCCGCCGGCGGGGTGTCCTTCAGGAGGAACCCGTCGGCCCCGGCGCGCAGCGCGCTCATCACGTGCTCGTCCGCCTGGAACGTGGTCAGGACGATCACGTGGGGTGGGTCGGCCAGGCGGCGGACCGCCGTCGTGGCCGCGATGCCGTCGACCACCGGCATCCGGATGTCCATCAGCACCACGTCAGGCCGGTGCGACTGGACCGCGGCGACGACCTCGGCCCCGTCGGCCGCCTCGCCCACCACCTCGACCTCGTCCGACGACGACAGGATGATCTGGAGGCCGGCCCGCACCAGCGGGTCGTCGTCGACGAGCAGCACGCGGGTCACCACGGCAGGTCGGCCTCGACCACGAAGTCACCGGAGGCCTCCCGGCCGTGCACCAGGACGCCGTTGGCCAGCGTGACCCGCTCCTGGAGACCGAGGAGGCCCGTGCCGGACCCGGGCGGCGCGGGGCGGTCCTGGCTGCCGACAGCGGGCGGGTTCCGGACGCAGACGTGCAGACCGCGGCTCGGTGCCCCGTCCACCCGCACCTGGGCCAGCGTGCCGCGTGCGTGCTTGCCGATGTTGGTCAGCGCCTCCTGCACGATGCGGTAGGCGTCGCGGCCGAGCGGTCCGGGAGCGGCGGCCGCCCCCTCCACCTCCATCTCGAAGTCGATCTTCGCTCCGGAGCGGCGCGTCTCCTCCACCAGGCGGGGGATGTCGGCCAGCGTCGGCTGCGGCACCGTCGACGGCTCCTCCCTCCCGGGCTCCTCCCGCAGTACGCCGATCACATCCCGCAGCTCCTCGAGGGCCTGATGGGCCGTGGACCGCAGCAGCGCCGCGCTCTCCTGCACCTGGGCCGGCGGCAGGTCGGTGGCCACCTCCAGGGCCCCGGCGTGCAGCGCCACCAGCGAGATCCGGTGGGCCAGCACGTCGTGCATCTCCCGTGCGATCCGCGTCCGCTCGGCCAGGCGCGCCCGTTCGGCGCGGGCGGCCTGCTCGGCCTCGGCCCGCTGGGCGCGATCGCGCAGCGTGGCGAGGAGCTGGCGGCGCGCTCGGATGAACATGCCCCACGCCACGGCGGCGGCGCCCAGCGCCAGCGTCGGCAGCAGCACCGTCCACGTGTCGGGCCGCCCGAGCCAGATCGAGCAGACCACCGCGGACGGCACGAACAGCACGGCGACGAGCACGGCCGGCCGGGCCGGGCGGTGCACCGCCAGCGACGAGAGGGCGATCAGGCCGGCGACCGTGCCGAAGGTGGAGATCGCGCCCAGGCCGACGCAGAGCAGCGCCACACCGAGCGGCCAGCGCCGCCGCCACCACAGCGCCGTGCAGCACACGAGGCCGAGCGCGGCGTCGGTGGCGACCTGGCCCGACGTCATGTGGTTGGTGGCGTCGTCGACGGTGAAGCGCAGGATGAACGTGCCCAGCCCGGCGGCGACCACGAACGCAGCGAGGTCGACCGCCCAGTCGCGCGCCGTGCGAGGCGCCACCGGGCCCGGATGGTCGCTGTCGCCCGGTGCTGCCATCGCCGTCGGCGAGGTCTGGTCCCACAACTCCCGCAGCCAGGACATGGGTCGAGCGTACGGCTCGGCGGGTCCGGGCGACATCGACGAAGGTCGGTTCCGGGATCGACGAAGGTCGACGCGTGCCGCGGTGGTCCGCCACCCTTCGGTCATCGGATCGTGGCCGTCTCTCCGATGCGGCGGGGGGTCCAGCGGGCGCACGCTGAGCCCATGATCACCACAACCGCTCTCACCAAGCGCTACGGCGACGTGCCTGCCGTGCGCGACGTCTCGCTGCACTGCGAACCGGGGACCATCACCGGGTTCCTCGGGGCCAACGGCGCCGGCAAGTCCACCACGCTGAAGATGATGGTCGGCCTGGTGCGCCCCGACGCCGGTCGGGCGACCATCGACGGCCGCCCGTTCGGGGAGCTGCCCAACCCGATCCGGGTCGTCGGCACCCTGCTCGACGCGTCGGCCATGCACCCGGGGCGCAGCGGTCGGGCCACCCTCGAGATCGCCGCCCGGATCGCCGGGGTGCCCACCACGCGGGTCGACCACCTGCTGGACCAGGTCGGCCTGACCGATGCGGCGGACAAGCGGGTCGGGACCTACTCCCTCGGCATGCGCCAGCGCCTCGGCATCGCCCAGGCCCTCGTGGGCGAGCCGGTCGCCCTCATCCTCGACGAGCCGGCGAACGGGCTGGACCCCGACGGCATCGCCTGGATGCGGACCCTCCTCCGAAGCTTCGCCGACCACGGCGGCACCGTGCTGCTGTCGAGCCACCTGCTGCACGAGGTGCAGGCCACCGCCGACCACCTGGTGGTCATCGCCGACGGCGCCGTGGTCGCCGCCGGCCGGCTCGACGACCTGCTGGCCACCTCGACCATCCTGGTCCGCAGCCCCGAGCCGGCCGCCCTGGCCGTGGCGCTGCGCGCCGCCGGGATCGAGCACCACGCCGGGCCGGACGGCGCGCTCACCGTGGACGTCGCCGGGGGCCGGGTCACCCCCGAGGTCCTGGCAGGCATCGCTCGTGACCACCAGGTGCTGCTCACCGAGCTGCGGGCATCAGACGCCAACGAGCTGGAACAGCTCTTCTTCTCGTTGACCTCGACCAAGGCGGCCGCAGAGGAGGCGGCGGCATGACCACCTCCTTCGCTCCCCTCATCCACGAGCGCGCCGCGTCGGCGCCGGGACCGATCCCGTTCTCCCGTCTCGTCCGCGTCGAGTGGGCCAAGGCCACCGACACCCGCGCCTCCCGCTGGCTGCTCGCCCTGGTCGCCCTGTCGTCCGCAGCCCTGGTGCTCGCGCCGATCCTCGCCCCGACGAGCTTCGACCAGACCCAGGCCACCTACCTCGGCATCGTCGCCGTCGGGCTCACGATCCTCCTCCCGGTGGTGGCGATCCTGCTGTTCGCCGGCGAGTGGAGCCAGCGCAGCGCCTTCACCACCTTCACCCAGGAGCCGCGGCGGCTCCGGGTCCTGAACGCCAAGCTCGCCGTCTCGCTCCTGCTGGGCTGCGGTGCCGCGGTCTACGGCGGCGTGGTCACGGCCGTCGCGCTCGGGCTGACGTCGGCGTCGGGCCGGTCGCTGGAGGCGGACGTCGGCGTCGGCATCGCGGCCGGCTACCTGGTCTTCGTGCTGCTCAACGTCCTGGCCGGCGTGGCGCTCGGCGTGCTGCTGCAGAGCTCGGCGACGGCCATCGCCGCCTCCTTCGCCCTGCCCGCGTCGCTCGGTGTCGTCGGCACCGCCTCCACGCTGGTCCGGAACTGGATCGACATGTCGGTCTGGAACTGGGTGCTGGAGAACGACTGGGGAGGCCACCTCCCCCAGATCGCCGTCTCGATCCTCTTCTGGGTCGCGGTCCCCTTGGCCGCCGGCTACGCCCGCGCCCTCCGCCGCGACGTCGCCTAGCCAGTCGGTCGGGTGTCGTCGACGGCGTCTTGCCCCTTTGTCGAAGGAGGGGTCCAGGCGGGTGACCCCGCCTGGCTGGTAGACCGCCTGTGTGACCGATCCCGTTGCGAGGGCCCAGACGGAGCAAGGCCAGGTCTGGGACGACCCATCGATCGACCTGCTGTACGAACTGATGCTGGACATCGAGCGTCAGGATGAGCTGTTCGTCATCGTGGAGCGGCTCGACGCAACCGATGTCTTCATGCAGGTCGTCCGCTTGACGGATGGCTCCTACCTCGTGGAGCGACGCACCGGGTCGGCCGAGTCCCACATCCACGCGTTCTCGTCAGACCTCCGGCTCGTCCACGGTGTCCTGGCCGGTTGGACCTACGGCCTCGAAGCGGGCGAGGTCATCGGGTGGGACGGCACCGATCTGGACTGGCAGCCCGGCTACGGGCCCGACGCCGGCCCTGCGCCCGACGAGGACTGACCCACCTCCTCTCCGGACCCTGCACCGTCCCGGAACGCCGGGTCGGTGTTGCCCGGCGAAGTTCCAGCGTCCGTTGGTGGGGAACTCGACTCGGCTCCCCGCGTCGACGTTGTGACCCCAAGGCGGGAACGAAGAAGGCGCCCGGCCGTGTGGCCTGGGCGCCTTCTCACGTGTTGGCTCGGGGGGACTCGAACGGTCTGTGACCACCTTGTGACCGAGGGAGCTCGGTCGAGCTCGGGCTCCCTCGAGAAGCGCTGCCCGGGAGACGGTGTCGTCGTGATCTGCAGCGGCCTCACCCAGCGCCGGGGTGGAAAACGAAGAACACCGCCCCTGGAGGACGGTGTTCCAACGTGATTCGTTTGGTCGGGGTGGCGGGATTTGAACCCACGACCTCTGCGTCCCGAACGCAGCGCTCTACCAAGCTGAGCCACACCCCGGAGTTGTGCGGAGGGTCACCGTAGTCGGTGCGCCCCCGGACCTCCTATCCCGTTCAGCTGGCCGTGCCGACGTCGGCGGAGGTGGCCATGCCCTCTTCGTAGCGGTCACCGGCCAGCAGGGCGGTGGCCGCCTTGCGGAGGCGGAAGGCGTCGATGGGCTTCACCAGCCAGCCATCGGCGTCGGCGCGGTTGGCCAGGAAGGCGTCGACGTCGCGGTCGAGCAGCATGAGCACGGTGGTGTGCGGGAGCCGGTCGACGGACTCGTCGAGGCGGATGTTCATGCACGCCGCCATGCCGCCCATGTTGCCGATCTGGAGATCGAGGACCACCAGGTCGGGGGACAGGTCGTGCACCGCGGGGAGCACGTCGACACCTTCGCGGACCCGGAGGACCTCGATGTCGTCGCCCGCGAGCGCGGCGTCGACCTCCTCGTGGATCCAGTCGGCATCGGTGGCGAGCAGCACGCGTGGCACGGCGCCACGCTAGCGCCCGGCCGGCTGGCAGCTCCATTGCCCGAACCCCCAGGTCAGGAGGTTCCGGGCCCATTCCGGGGTTCCAACGTCGGGGGCCGTGGGTACCATCGGGATTCAGCTCACCCCACGAATGGACGCGCTCGCGTGCTCGAGATCGAAGTCGACCACACCGAAAGCCACACCCTCTGCCGACCCGTCGGCGAGCTTGACGCCTACACGGTGGCCAGCTTCCGGGACGCCCTGACGGGCCTGGCTCAGGAGCCCCGGGTGGTGATCGACCTGTCGGAGGTGCCGTTCATGGACTCCGCCGGCCTCGGCGCCCTCATCGGCGGCATCCGCCGGGCCCGCGAGCACGGCGGCGAGGTGGCGGTGGCGTGCAGCCGGCCCACGCTGACCCGCCTGCTCCACACCACCGGGTTCGACCGGATCGTCCCGGTCACCGAGACGCTCGACGCCGCGGTGGCGGCCGTCGCCTCGCCCGTCAGCTAGCGCTCGCCAGCGACCGCTGGGCGTCCGCCGTGTGGTGGACCACCTCGTGGAGGGCGAAGCGCGCCTGGATCTCGATGGTCATGCGCTCGCCGTCGCGCCGGGTGGCGGGCCGGTCCCAGTCGTCGTCGGTCACCAGGCGCAGCGCCTCGGACAGCTTGGCGGCGTTGCGCCCCAGGTCGTCGACCACGGCCCCGACGTCGGACTCGTTGGCGAAGCCGTCCTCGATGGCGGCCTCGTGGTCCCACCAGCCCAGGTGCGGGTCGTGCTCGGCCAGGGTGCGGATGATGCGCTCGGCGAACACGCTGAGCGTGTCTCGCACGTGGACGCCGTACTCCAGCGCCGACCAGGTGGTGGGGGTGGGCCGGACGCGCACGGCATCGTCGTCGGCGGTGGCCAGCAGCTCGCCGAACGCGTGGGCCTCGTCCCGCACCTGGGCGCCGATGGCCCGGGCGGCCAGCTCGCCGTTGACCAGGCCGCAGGCGGCGCAGCGCTGGCCTTCGCTGACCAGCGCGTACCAGTCCTCGTCGACGGGCGCGTCAACGGGCTCGTCGTCCGGCACGTCGACGGTGGGGGCCGGGTCGTGGGCGGGCAGGGGAGTTTCGTCGGGCACGTCGGCGTCGGCGGGACCGCCGGCGATGGGGGCGCCGACGCGCCAGAGGTTGCCGTCGAGGTCCTCGGTGGCGAACTCCCGGATGCCGTAGGGCTGGTCCTCGGGCGGAGCGATGGTGGGGGCGCCCATGGCGGACCAGTGGGCGTGGACGGCATCGGCGTCGGCCACCCGCAGGTACGCCCCGGACACGGACTCGCCGGCCGGGGGCAGGGTCGGCACCTCGTTGAGGTGCAGCTCGGCACCGTCGAGCCCGAGGATGGCGTAGCCCTCGAACAAGACCCGCACCGAGAAGCCCACGCGCTCGTACCAGGCGACCGCCCGCACCAGGTCGGACACGGGGAGGACGGGGACGGTGGTGGTCACGAGCGGCCGAAGAGGTGGTCGCCCACCAGCGCCAGGCCGGTGAGGTCGTGCACGTCGCTGCGCAGGAACGGCACCCGCACCACCGGCGCCGGCTCCACCATCTGGGCCAGGCCCGACAGGTGCTCCTCCTCGCGGTGCGCCACCAGGGAGAAGTCGGCCAGGTTGCGGTAGAGCCCGCCGAGGTCGGTGCCCTCGAACGTGGCGGCCCGCTCCCGCAGCGCCTCGGGCATCTCGTCGGTGAAGTGCGGGTGCATGCGGTTCACGATGAGCGCGGCGATGGGGATGTCGGCCTCGCCCAGCTTCTCGGAGAAGAACCGGGCCTCGGCCACGGTGTCCCGCTTGGGCGACGCCACCAGCACGTACGACGTGGCCGGGCTGGCTCCAGCACCTTCTCGGCCCGGTCCTTGAAGCCGGCCTCCATGCCGTCGAACGCCTGGAAGAACGTGACCGCGTCCTCGAACACGGAGGCGCCCACCACCTTCGACACCTGGCGGACGAACGCCTGGGCCGCCACGTTCACCGCCTTCATCACGCCCCGGGTCGGCGCCATGATCACCCGGTAGAGGCGGTGGTCCAGGAAGCGGGTGAGGCGCTTGGGGGCGTCGAGGAAGTCCAGCGCGTTGCGGCTGGGCGGGGTGTCGACCACCACCAGGTCGAAGTCCGTGCTGCTGTGAAGCTCGTACAGCTTCTCCATGGCCATGTACTCCTGGGTGCCCGACAGCGCCCCGGAGATGTTCTTGTAGAAGCGGTTGGCGAGGATCCGCTCGGCCTGGTCGGGCTCGGTGGAGTAGGTGGTGACCAGGTCGTCGAAGGTGCTCTTGGTGTCGAGCATGACGGCCCACAGCTCGCCGGACCACGGGCCGTCGATCTGCTTGGGCGTGTTGCCGATGCCGTCGAGGCCGAGAGCGTCGGCCAGCCGCTTGGCCGGGTCGATGGTGACGACGACCGCCCGCCGCCCGACGTTGGCGGCCTCCATGGCCACGACGGCGGCGGTGGTGGTCTTGCCCACGCCACCGGACCCGGAGCAGATGATGATGCGGCTGGTGGTGACCAGCTCGGTGAGATCGGGTGCCGTCACGGGAGGCCCCCGACGCCGTCGAGGAAGGCCGCCGCCAGCTGATCGAGCTGCTCGGGGCCGAGCTCCGCGTCGAACAGGTACGGCAGGGAGATCTGGGGCAGCGGCAGCGCGTCGGCGAGGCGACCGACCTGCTCGGCCTGCAGCTCCATCCGCTCCCGCCGGAACGTGGCCGCCGCGGTGAGCGACTCGGCTTCGCCGGCCCGCAGGCTGGCCCCTTGCGCCTCGGCCGCGGCGGCGGGGTCGGTGTCGAGGCCGGCGAGCGACGGGTACACGCCGTTGACCACGACGGGCCCGAGGCTCACGCCGACGCGGTCCTCCAGCTGGAACGCCGTCTCCACCAGCTCGTTGACCGGCGTCTCCTCGGGGAGCGTGACCAGCATCACCTGGCATCGCTCCGGGTCGCCGAGCAGGGCCAGCACGTCCTTGGCCTGGTTGTTGATCGGGCCGATCGGCACGGCGTCGGCCAGGCCGCTGGCGGACTGCAGGAAGGTGATGGCGTGCCCGGCGGCGGGTGCGTCGAGGATGAGCAGGTCGGCCAGGCCGGCCCGCTCCATCTGCTTGATCTTCCCCAGCACGAGGATGTCCCGGATGCCGGGGATCGCCGTGGACACCATGTCGAGCGCGCCGCTGGACATCAGCCGCTTGGAGATCCGGCCCATGTCGGAGTCCTGCAGGTACTCCACGAGGGCCTCGTCGGGGGTGAGCGTGCGGGCCCGGACGCCCTCGGTCAGGTCCACCTCGTCGTAGGAGAAGGCGGGCACACCGAACATCGACGCCAGGCCGGACTTGCCCTCGACCTCGATGATGAGCGACGACAGGCCCGACCGGGCGGCCGCCAGGGCCACCGTGGCCGACACCGTGGTTTTGCCCACACCGCCCTTGCCCGCCACGATGAGCAGACGAGAAGCCGTGAAGAACGGGGCTGGATCCACTCCAGTTCCTTCCATCGTCTGGCTTCGTCCGGAGGCACTACCCGTTGCGCAGACTAACCACCCTCGGTGCCGCCCTGATCACGTTGGCCGTGGTCATGGCGGGGTTCTCGGCCCTGGCGGGCCCCGCCGCGGCCCGGCCCGGGTCGGTCGCGCAGGAGTCGAGCGGCGATCCCGGACGGGTCAGCATCATCAAGGTCGAGGGCCTGATCGACCCGGTGATGGCATCGTTCATCGAGCGCTCCATCGACGAGGGCGAGGCCGCCGACGTGGTGGCCGTGGTGCTCCAGATGGACAGCGGCGGCGCCATCGTCGACGACGACGTGCTCATCGACCTCGCCCAGCACATCCACGAGGCCTCGGTGCCCGTGGCGGTGTGGGTCGGGCCCAGCGGGTCCAGCGCCCTGGGCGGCGCCGCCCAGCTGGCCGGGGCGTCCCAGCGCCTCGGCATCGCCCCGGGCTCCCGCATCGGCAAGACCGGTCCCCTGGTGGTCCCGGAGGAGTACCTGTCGCCGGCCTTCGTCGATGCGTCGGCCCGGCTCCAGAACGGCACCGTGAACAGCGCCGAGGCGTTCGAGCTCGGGCTCACCGCCGACAAGGAGGCGCCGGTCATCGGCGAGTTCCTGATCGACATCCCGGGCTTCCAAGTCAAGGAGGTCAAGGACGGCAAGCGCACGGTCAGCCAGCCGCTAACCACGCCGGTGTTCTCGTCGCTGCCCGTGCAGGAGCAGCTGTTCCACACGGTGTCCAGCCCGGCCGCCGCCTACCTGCTGCTGGTCATCGGGCTGTCGCTCATCATCTTCGAGTTCTTCACGGCCGGGGTCGGCGTCGCCGGCCTGGTGGGTGCCGGCTGCTTCGTCCTGTCCTGCTACGGCCTGGCCAACCTGCCGGTGCGGCCGTGGGCGCTGGCAATGCTGGTCCTGGCCATGTTCGGGTTCGCGGTCGACGTCCAGACGGGCGTCCCGCGGGCGTGGTCGGTCATCGGCGTGATCAGCCTGATGATCGGCTCGGTGTTCCTGTTCGACGGGTTCGACCTGTCGTGGATCACCCTCCTGGTGGGCATCGGCGGCGTGTCGCTGGCGATGATCGCGGGCATGCCGGCCATGGTCCGCACCCGATTCTCCACGCCCACCATCGGGCGCGAGTGGATGATCGGCGAAGAGGGCGAGGCGGTCACCAAGGTCTCGCCCGACGGCGTGGTCCAGGTGCGCGGTGCGCTCTGGCGGGCCCGCACCAACCGGGCCACGCCCATCGACGTCCACGCCGGCGTGCGGGTGGTCGAGGTCGACGGCCTGCTCCTGGAGGTCGAGCCGCTCGAGGGCGGTGCGGTCGACTACCGGGAGAAGCGCCGCGGCGGGGACGGTGACGAGAGTGACGAGGAGCCGGTCGACGACGGTCGCGTGCTCATCGACGGGCAGCCGCTCGACCCCAGCTGACCTGCCGGTTCACCCGTCCAGACGCTTGCGCGCTCGCAACAGTTCATCGTCGCGCTCGCGATAGTTGGGGGTTGTGCACCCCCAGACGTGGTCGTACGGTCCCCTGTCACCGAAAGGGGGCTTTCTGGTGAGTGCACAACGATCTGGCGAAGAGTGGCAGCTGCGGGCAGCCTGCAGGGGACCGCAGGCGACGGTGTTCTTCCCGCCTGGGACCTTCGAGCGCAAGGACGAGAAGCTGGCGCGGGAGAGCAGGGCGAAGGAGATCTGTCGCACCTGTCCGTCCAAGCGTCCGTGCCTGGACTACGCGATCTCCATCCGTGAACCGCACGGGATCTGGGGCGGCCTGAACGAGGCCGAGCGCAAGAGCCTGATGATCCAGGCCGTCTGACCCGACGGCCCAGCCATCAGCCGGGCGGATCGACGCCCAGCTCCTTGCGGATCTCCTCCAGGCGCTGCTTCGACTCGCGCGCCTGGCGATCCAGTTCGACCTGCGCCTGCACGACCTCCGGGTCGGGCGGTGCGGTCGCGCGGGCCAGCGCGTCCTCGGGCGAGCCGGCGGCCTCGACGTCGGCCCGCGCCGCGGCGTCGGCCCGCCGCTGCTGCTCCTGCGCCTCCCACTCGATGCGGGCCCGCGTCTCCTCGAGGGTCGGTGACGTGGCATCGCTGGCGAGCCACGGCTTGTCCTCGGCGCGGGCCGCCTGCTCGGCCTCCAGGTCGTCGAGCTCCGCGTTGCTGGAGCTCACCAGGTCGTTGAGCTTGGCCTGGGCGTACTTCCACCACCGGCCGACGTTCGCTGCCATGGCGACAGTCTCGCGTCGATCAGTCGTGGTCGCCGCGGTCGCGCCGGACCGCTGCCTTCTTGCCGCGGATGGTGGTGGCGGCCATGGCATCGATGACGCGGTCGACGGAGTCGGTGGGGACCTCGACCAGGGCGAAGCGGTCGAAGATGCGGATGGCGCCGATGTCGTTGCCGCGCAGGTGGGTCTCGCCGGCGATGGCCCCGACCAGATCCTGCGGGCGGACGCCGTCGCCTCGGCCGGCCCCCACGTAGAGGCGTGACGTGGGCCCCTGCGGGCCGCGCTGGCCCTTGCCCTTCTTGTCCCAGGGCTTGTCCTGGTGCTTGCCCTTGCCGCCCTTCGGGCCCTTGTCCCACTTGTCGCCCTTGTGCTTGTCGCGGCTGGGCTTCTCGCGGGTGGCGATGTCGGGGATCTCCTCGACGTCCTCGGTGGCGCCGCTGGCCTCGTGGACCAGCTTCACGGCGGCGAGCGCCACGTCGACCAGCTCGAACTCGTCGGCCAGGGCGTCGACGACGGCCCGGAAGCGGTCGAGCTGGTCGTCACCTTCGAGCGCCTCGCGCACCTGGTCCAGGGTGAGCTCCATCTGCCGGGCCCGGAGGTCCGCCACCGTGGGGATCTTCTCGATGCCGATGGTCTGGCCGGTGAGCCGCTCGATGTTGCCGAGCAGGCGGCGCTGGCGAGGCTCCGCCAGGGTGATGGCCACGCCCTCGCGCCCGGCCCGACCGACCCGGCCGATGCGGTGCACGTAGGACTCCGGTGCGCTGGGGACGTCGTAGTTGACGACGTGGGTGAGGTGGTCGACGTCGAGGCCGCGGGCCGCCACGTCGGTGGCCACCAGCAGGTCCGCGGTCTGGGAGCGCAGCCGGCCCATGACGCGGTCGCGCTGCTCCTGGTTCATGCCGCCGTGGAGCGCCTCGGCCCGGTAGCCCCGGCCGTTGAGCGTCTCGGTGAGCTCGTCGACCTCGCCGCGGGTCTTGCAGAACACGATGGCGGACCCGGGCGACTCCACGTCCAGGATCCGGCCCAGCGCGGCGGCCTTGTGGTTGCGGGCCACGAGGTAGGCGCTCTGGCGGACACGGGGTGACTCGCCGGCGGCGACGGCCTCGCGGTCGACCTGGATCCGGACCGGGTCCTTGAGGTGGCGCTTGGCGAGGGCGGCGATGCGCGGCGGCATCGTGGCGGAGAACAGGACGGTCTGGCGGTCCGGCGGGCAGGCGTCGAGGATGGCGTCGATGTCCTCGGCGAAGCCCATGTCGAGCATCTCGTCGGCCTCGTCCAGCACCACGAGCTCCACGGCGTCGAGCGGCAGCGTGCCCCGGTTGATGTGGTCGACGGCGCGGCCCGGTGTGGCCACCACCACGTGCACGCCGCGCTTGATCACCTTCAGCTGGTGGACGATGGGCTGACCGCCGTAGATGGGCAGCACCTGGGCGTCGAGCTCCCGCCCGTACCGGTAGACGGCCTCGGACACCTGGACGGCCAGCTCCCGGGTGGGCACCAGGACCAGCGCGAGGGGCTCCACCTCGGCCTCGGGGACCAGGCGCTCCAGGATGGGCAGGGCGAACGCCGCGGTCTTGCCGGTGCCCGTGGCCGCCTGGCCCAGCAGGTCCTTGCCGCTGACGATGGTGGGGATCGTCTCGCGCTGGATCGGCGTGGGCTCCTCGTACCCGAGGGTGTTGAGGGCGTCGAGCAGCTCGACCCGCAGGCCGAGGTCGGCGAAGCCGGTGGCGTCGTCGGACGGGGTGTCGTCGGACGGGGTGGCGTCCGGGTCGAGGGGAAGGTCGTCGGTCATGGTGGCTCCAGTGCTGAGCCAGGCAGGTGACTCGATCGAAGGGGGGTCGACCAGGCTACGCCGCGGTCGGCCGCCTTCCCCAGCCCGGCTACTCCTCGCCGATCTTCAGGGGCAGCAGCTTCCGGTCCTCGAGGCTGGTGCCGTAGGCGTACAGGACGTAGCGGTCGCCGTCCGCGAGGTCGAGCTCCACGGGCTCGGTCCGCTCGGCGCACTCGGTGTTGGCGTCCGATGCCGTGAACGACTGGGTGCCCGGATCCACCAGGAACGCCTGGCCGGAGTTGGCGGTGCCGCCCTCGATGTCGGTCCCGGTGAGATCGTCGCAGCCGTCGGCGCTGGACAGCACCATGAAGTCGCCGTCCTCGATGCCGCCGAGGCCGACCGAGTTCATGGCCACCCAGGCCTTGCCCGCGGGCGGCTCGCCCGCCTCGTTCTCGAAGCCGACGCTCAGCGATGCCGCAGGCCGGTCCTGGTCGCTCATCATGGAACCGTCGCCGGTGCCCAGCGCGTAGGTGAGCATCAGGCCGTCCTCGAGCGTCTCGGACTGCTGGATGAGCTGCTTGGAGGTGTCGGTTTCGCCGGCCTCGAAGAAGACCACGTTGACCTCGGTGCTGCCGTCGGCCGGCGTGAGCAGCGCGTCCTCCTGGACCTCCATCGGCATCCAGTCCGACACCTCGCCGTACCTCAGCGTGGTGGCCTTCTTGCCGGTCTCGGCGTTGTTGCCCCAGTAGACGTCGATGTCGACGCCTTCGCCGTCGTGCTCGAGCAGGTTGATGAACCGGGCCTGGCCCTCGTCCACCTCCTTGAACTTGCCGGGCTCGGGCTCGAAGTCCGGGAGGGTGGCGGAGTTGTCGCTACCGCCGGCGGTGGTGGTGGACTTGGAGTCGCTGCCCGACGAGGAGCCGTCGGAGCTGCTGCCGCCTCCGCCGCACGCGGCCAGGACGAGCGCCGTCGCAAGGGCGAGGGCGGCGATGGAGCGGCTCGTGCGCCGGTGAGCGGACATGGTGACCTCCCGCAGGTCGTGCTGTTCTGGTGGAGCGGACGCTACCCCTGTCGCGGGTGCCAGGCTGGCCCGATGTCGGCGACCGCGGGGACCCACGAGCGGGCGCTGGCGGAGCGCGGCGTGCGCAAGGGCCTCGGCGCCTACTACACGCCGCCGGACGTGGTGGCGGGGCTGCTGGACCTGGTGCTCGATCCGCTGCTGGCCGAGCGGTCGGCCGACGGCGTCGAGGCGGTCGCCGGGGTGCGGATCCTGGACCCGGCCTGCGGCACCGGCAACTTCCTGCTCGCCGCGGTCGACCGCATCGCGTCAGCCCTGATGACCCTCGGCGTGGAGCCGGCCGAGGCCGCTCGTCGGGCGGTCCGCTGCGTCCGGGGCATCGAGATCGACGATGCCACCGCCCGCCTCTGCCGGACCGCGCTGCGTTCCGTCCACCCCGACGGCGGCGGTCGTTCCATCGTGCGGGGCGACGCGCTGCTGGGCGAGCGGTCGGTGCCCCGAGGTTCGTTCGACCTGGTGGTCGGCAACCCGCCGTTCCTCAACCAGCTGGCGTCGTCCACCGCTCGGAGCCGGGCCGACGCGGTGGCGCTGCGAGCGCGGTTCGGCGCCGCGGTCGGTCCGTACACGGACCCGGCGGCGGTGTTCCTGCTCGCCGCCCTCGACGCCGCCCGTCCCGACGGCGGGGTGGTCTGCCTGATCGAGCCCATCGGCCTGCTGTCGGCCCGAGACGCCGGCGGGGTGCGGACGGAGGCGCTGGCCCGTGCCGCGCTGCGCACGCTGTGGGTCGCGGGGGAGCGCGTCTTCGACGCCGATGTGGAGGTGTGCGCCCCGGTCCTGGTGCGAGGGGCCGGACCTGGGCCCGCAGCCGTCGTGCGCGGCCGTGCGTTCCAGCCCGGACCGGTCGTGGCGGGCCCGGTCGAGGCCGACCCGTCCTGGGCGTCGCTCCTGGGTGCGGTCCAGGACCTGCCCGAGCGGGCGCTCCGGACCGACGGCGTCCTGGGCGACATCGCCGACGCCGCCGCCGACTTCCGCGACCAGTACTACGGGCTGGCCGGCGCCGTGGCCGACGACGACGACGGACCTCGGCTGATCACCAGCGGACTCATCGATCCGGCCGAGCTGTGCTGGGGGGCGCGGCCGTGCCGCTTCAACAAGGTGGCGTACCAGCACCCGCGGGTGGTGCTCGATCGGCTCTCGCCGCCGATGCGGGACTGGGCGGGGCGGCGTCTGGTGCCGAAGGTGCTGGTGGCGGCCCAGACCCGGGTCCCGGAGGTGGTGGTGGACGAGCAGGGCGAGCTGCTGCCGTCGGTGCCCGTGGTGTCCGTCACCGCCCGGAGCGGCGATCCCGCGGACCTGTGGCGGATCGCCGCTCTGCTCTCCTCGCCTCCGGTCGCGCTGGAGGCGGCTCGACGCCACCTCGGCTCGGGCCGCAACGCCACCGCGCTCCGGCTCTCCACCACGGACCTCCTCGCCCTGCCCCTGCCCCCCGACGCCGGTGCCTGGGACCGGGCCGCTGGCGCCTTCCGGTCTGCGTCGGTCTCATCGGATCCGGCCGAGCGCCGCGGTCACCTCCGTGCCGGTGCCCGTTCCTCGTGCGAGGCGTTCGGCCTCCCCGGCGACGATGCCCTGGTCGACTGGTGGGAGGACCGCCTGCCCCGGTCCGACGCGGCACGGAGGTAGCGCTCCTGTGGCGGCGCCGGCGGATGGAGCGACCGGAACCCGGCGGGCGTGTACCGATCCGGCGCCGGTCGTGCGTGTGGGTACCCGTGGTGATGACCGGCGCTGACGACCTCGAGGCCGTGGAGGCCACCGAGGGCTTCGACGCGTTCTACCGCCGCGAGTACCAGCGGGTGGTGCGGCTGGCCTTCACGCTGACCGGTCGCCGCGATGTGGCCGAGGAACTGGCCCAAGAGGGCTTCCTGGCGTGCCATCGCCGCTGGGACCGCATCGCCGGGTACGACGACCCCGCGGCCTGGGTGCGGCGAGTGGTCACCAACCGGTGCATCTCCAGCGGGCGGCGCCACGTCACCGAGCTCCGGCTCATCGCCCGGCTCAGCCGGGAGCGGCCGGCGCCGCCGAGGCTGACCGGCGACGCAGATCGCTTCCTCGACGCCGTGCGCCGGCTGCCCCGGCGACAGGCCCAGGTGGTGGCGCTCACCTACATCGACGACCTCGACGTCCGGGGGATCGCAGCGATCCTCGGGATCGGTGAGGAGTCGGTCCGCACCCACCTGCGGCGTGGTCGCGCCGCGGTCGCCGCACGACTCGGAGGTACTGATGACGACTGAGCTGGACCTCGATGGGCTGGCCGTGGCGGCGCGGGCGGACCTGGAACGGTCGCTCGTGGCCGAGCCACCGGACCTCGGGGTCCTCCGCCGCGCCCGGGCCCGGCGACGGTCGCTCGTGGCGGCCGTGATCGTGGCCGTGGCGCTGATCGGTCTGGTGCCGATCCTCCGCGGCAGCGACCAGCCGTCGCAGGTGACCGCCGGGCCGGCCGATGCGGGCCCCGACGGCGAGCCGGCCAACGCCGACCTGCTGGCGCCGGGGGCCTCCCGGCCGACGGCGCCGTCGCCGCTGGAGGGCCGGTCGACGATGGCGGCGGTGTGGACCGGCGATGCCGTGGTCATCTGGGGCGGCGACAGCGAGCGCGGCCAGTTCGCCGACGGCGCCGCCTACGACCCGCGGTCCGACACCTGGACGACCCTGTCGCCCGGGCCGCTCTCCGCCCGCAACGCACCGGCGGCGGTGTGGACCGGCGACGAGGTGCTCTTCTGGGGCGGATCAGCCACCGACGGCGACGGGCGCGACGGTGCCGCCTACCGGCCCTCGACGGGCACATGGCGGCGGATCGCCGATGCACCGATCGAGAGCGCCGGGCGCCCGGTCGGGGTGTGGACCGGGACCGAGCTGATCGTGCTGGCCGGGTTCAACAGCTCCGAGGTGGCGGCGTACGACCCGGCGGCGGACCGGTGGCGCCGCCTGCCGGATCTCCCGTCGAACCTGGCCCCGCCCAACACGGCGGCGGTGTGGACCGGCCGGGGCGTGGTGGCCCTCGTGCAGTCCGGCCGGAGCGGTGAGGGCGCGCCGCAGCTCGTGTCGTGGGACGCCGGCGCAGACGGCTGGGACCACCTCGGCTCGGTCCCGCGCGCCTCCGGGGTGCTGGCCTGGACCGGGCGGAGCCTGCTGGTGGCCACGGCGGACCAGGTGCTCGAGCGGCGCGAGGGTGACCTCGTGCCGGTGGCGACGGTGCCCGACGGTCTGGTGGTGGGGGACACCAGCGGGGCCTGGACCGGGACGGAGCTCGTGCTCTGGCGAGGCGACGAGGCCAGCGTCGTCGACCCCGAGGCGGGCACGTGGGAGCGCATCTCGGCGGGCGGTGGACCCAACCGGATCCAGCCGGCGTTCGCGTGGGCCGACGGTGTCCTGGTGGGGTGGGGCGGGTTCCCGCAGCAGGCCACCGGCGTCGTCTTCCGGACGCCGGGCTGAGCGGGCCCGAGGTCAGCGGAGGGCTTCGACGGGGAGGGCGTCCTGCTTGGTGAGGATCTCGTCGACCAGGCCGTAGGCCACGGCATCCTCGCCCCGGAGGATGAAGTCGCGGTCGATGTCCTCGGCGATGCGCTCGATCGGCTGGCCGGTGTCCTCGGCCAGCGCCAACGTCATGCGCTCCCGCATGAGGACCATCTCCTTCACGGCGAGCTCCATGTCCTTGGTCTGCCCCTGCGCGCCGCCGTGGGGCTGGTGGATCAGGACCCGGGAGTTGGGCAGGGCGAACCGCTTCCCCTTCGTGCCGCCGGCCAGGATCACCGCGGCCGCCGATGCCGCCTGACCGATGCAGAACGTGGCCACGTCGCAGCGCAGCAGCTGCATGGTGTCGTAGATGGCGAACAGGGCGGTCATGTCGCCGCCGGGCGAGTTGATGTAGAGCCGGATGTCCTTGCCCGGGTCCTCGGCCTCCAGGTGCAGCAGCTGGGCGATGATCAGGTTGGCGACGGTGTCGTCGAGCTGGGTGCCGAAGAAGATCAGCCGCTGGTTGAGCAGCCGGGACCAGATGTCGAAGGCGCGCTCGCCCTTGGCGGTCTGTTCGATGACGGTGGGGACGAGCAGGCTCATGGGGTTCTCCGTTCGCAACTGTTGGGTTGCGAATGTAGCCGTCCCTCATCTGAACGTGCAACCTGTAGATTGCGTGTCTGAGCGCGGCGGCGCGGCGGGGTGCCCACCGTGCGCGGTTCAATTCGGACATTTTCGGAAATCCTCGACCATCTTCTTGTCACGCCGCACGCCGGTCGGCAGCATGCAGCGATGGCTGCGGATCCGCCCCTCGACGCCGTGGTCGTGGTGGTGCGGCACCGGTGCGCCCGGGTGGTGGTGGAAGCTCCGGCGCCGGTCGTGGCGGCGCTGGCCGCAGACCTGGCGCCCCGCACCGCCATCGAGCGCGTCGGGCCCGGGCGGGCGCGCCGCGCCGGGGCCTCGCTCCGCTTGCATCCCGGCACGGGCTGGAACCTCACGGTCGATGGAGCCACCGTGCACACGGCGCCACCGGACGCCCTCGACCGGGCGCAGGAGCGGCTGGCCTCCGAGGTCCACCTGGCGCTCGCCACCCACGCGCCTCACCAGGTGTTCGTGCACGGCGGATCCGTCGCCTGGCGGGGACGGGCCATCGTCGCACCGGGTCCGTCACGGGCGGGCAAGTCGACCCTGGTGCGGGCGCTGGTCGCTCGAGGTGCCGCCCTGCTGTCCGACGAGTACGCGGTCTTCGACCGGACCGGCCTGGTGGAGCCCTACGCCCGGACGGTCCACGTCCGCCGGCCGGAGGGCGCCGCACGGATCGACCCCCACCGGCTCGGACCGGTCGCCGGCGCGCCGCACCCGCTCGGTGCGGTCGTCGACACCGCCTACGTGCCCGGGGCCCGGTGGTCGCCCGCGTCGGGCCGTTCCGCTCGGAGCGTCGTGCCGCTCGTGGCCAACGCCGTGGCGGCGCAGGTCGCGCCGGTGCGGGTGCTCGACCACCTCACGGCTGCCGTGGCCCGGAGGCCGCTCCTGCTCACCGGCCCCCGAGGTGCCGCCGACGAGGCGGCCGAGTCGATCCTGGCCCTGCTCGACCGGGAGTGCGGTGGTGCCTGAGCGGACGGTGACGCGCGACGCGGCGAACTGCCTCCGGATCGACCACGCCGCCGTCGAGGTGATCCGGGCCCTCGACATCGACTCGGTGCCGTCGCTGCTGCTCAAGGGCCCGGTGCTCACCGAGTGGCTCTTCGGCGGTGACCGCAACCGGCGGCCCTACGTCGATGTCGATCTGCTGGTCCCCTCGCACCGCACGGGCGATGCCCAGCGGGTGCTCGAGGGGATCGGCTTCACCTGCACCCGGCCCTTCGATGGGGTGCTCCCCCATGGCCGTCCCCGCCATGCCGCCACCTGGTTCCGAGGGCGCGACGGCGTCGCGGTCGATCTGCCCCGCAGCATCCACGGGGCGGAGCGGGTGGCCCCGGATCGGCTGTGGAGCGCGGCCCGGTGTCCCGCCGCGTCCATCGGCCTGCTCGGCGAGCGGGTGGCCGTCCCGGGCCTGGCGTTCCGGGCGCTCCACGTGGTGCTGCACGTCCGACCCAAGGACGCGCCCGGCACCCGGGCCTGGGGTGACCTCACCGTCGCGCTGGACGCCGTGCCCCTGGCCACCTGGCGCTGCGCCGCCGACCTGGCCGCCGAGCTCGGGCTCTCCTCGACGATGGGAGCCCTGCTCGGGCGCCATCCCCGTGGGAGGAGCCTCGCCGGTCGCCTCGGCCTGTCCTGCGCCGCGCCGCTGGCGATGCGGTGGGAGTACGACCGGAGCAGCGAGGTCACCCGCTTCTTGGCCGAGGTGCTGGAGGCGCCGGGCATCGAGGGTCTCCTGCTCGCGAAGGAGAAGGTGCTCCCGCCTGCTGCGTACCGCGCTGCTCACCCGACCGCCGGCCGTTCGCGAGCGGTCCGGATCCGTCGGCTGGCGCCGCTCCTGCGCCCGGTCCGGCTGGTCCGAGGCGCTCGTGGCCCCGGGCCGCGCCGCGCCTGATGCGGCCGCCTCGGGCCGCAGGGGACAGCATCGGACATCATGGTTTGCCCAAAGAAGGTCCGAAAAGGATAGGCTCCTGTCGTTTGCACCGGTGCTGACTGGACACCACACGAGCACACCCACAAACACATGACCGACTCCACCCCGCGGGTGGTGGAGCGGCTGGATCGCCCGAGGAGGGCTCATGGCCAGCGAAGACCCGCACCCCGCACCCGCGACCGTGCCCGGCCTGGCGGTCCGGACCGTCGGCGACGAGGCCGTGGTGTACGACCCGGCCACCACGGCCACCCACGCGCTCGAACCCGTCGCCGCCGCGGTCCTGGCCGCGGTCGACGGTCGTCGCGACGGTGCCGCCCTGGCCGATGCGGCCAGCGCCGCCCTCGGGCGACCGCTCACCACGGAGGCCACCGCCGCGGTGGTCTCGTCGCTCACCGCCGCCGGACTGGTCACCCGAGGCGCTCCTGCTGACGCCGACCGCACGGCGGGGCGGATCGACCGTCGCACGGTGCTGGCTGCCGGCGCCGGTGCATCGGCTGCGGTGCTGGGCGGCGGGATCTGGTCGGTCCTCGCGCCCGCTCCCGCCGCCGCGCTCTCCCTGGGCGGCAGCACCACCACCCTGTCGACCGGCTTCTTCTACCCGTACGGCGTGGTCGTCTCGGCCGACGGGGCCACCATCTACGTGGCGGACGCCGCCAACAACCGGATCGCCGCTCTGGACGTGGCCTCGGGGACGGTGACCACGCTCGCCGGGAACGGCACCCCGGGCTTCGCAGACGGCACCGGCGGCAGCACCGGCACCGCCCAGTTCGCGTCCCCGGAGGGGGTCGCCCTCTCGCCCGATGGCGCCACGCTCTACGTGGCCGACAGCTTCAACTTCCGGATCCGAGCCGTCGACCTCGCCACCGGGGCCACCACCACGGTCTCGGGCGATGGCGTGTACGGCGATGTCGACGGCACCGGTGGGGCGAGCGGCACCACCCGGTTCCGTCAGCCGATCGGGCTGGTCGTCTCGCCCGATGGCTCCACCATCTACGTCGCCGATGCCAACAACCACCGGATCCGCAGCGTCGACGTGGCCACCGGCATCACCAACACCCTGGCCGGCAACGGCACCGCGGGGTACGCCGACGGCACCGGCGGGCGCGCCGGATCGGCCCAGTTCGCCCAGCCCTCGGGCATCGCCGTCTCGCCTGATGGCGGCACCCTGTACGTCGTCGACAGCACCAACAGGCGGATCCGCACCGTCGATGTGAACACGGGCGATACCGCCACCCTGACGGGCAGCGGGGTCTACGGCGACGCCGATGGAACCGGGGGAGCGTCGGGCACGACGCAGTTGGCCTTCCCGTTCGGCGTGGCGATCGCTCCGGACGGCTCCGTGCTCTACGTCGCGGACTTCGAGGCCAGCCGGATCCGCAGCGTCGACGTGGCGACCGGCGCCACCTCCACCCTCGCCGGCAACGGTGGGTCCGGGCTGGTCGACGGCACCAACGGCAGGACCGGCACCACGCAGTTCAACGGGCCGACGGGGTTGGCGGTCTCGCCGGACGGGTCCGTGGTCTACGTGGCCGACAGCGCCAACAACGCCGTGCGGGCCGTCTCCTGAGCGCAGCGGTCCCCGTCGCACGCGTGATCGGCCCCGCCCGGAACGTCGTCGCCGGGGTCGTGATCGTGGCGGTCGTGGTCGGTGCGTCGCGCCTCGGCTGGGCCAGCGTGGTCGGTCTCTGGGGGCCGCTCGCGGTGGCGGGTGCCATCGTCGCTGCCACCGTCGCCCTCATCGTGTCCACGGCCGCCCGCTCCGACGTGCGCTCCCTCCCGGTCATCCTCACCGGCGGCCTGGTGCTCAAGCTGGTGGGCACGTTCGCCCGCTACGTGGTGGCGTCCGACGTCTACGAGGGGTCCGCCGACGCCTTCGTGTACCACCGGTCCGCCGCGCTGCTCGGCGCGTCGATCCACGAGGGCGTCTGGAGCCTCGAGGGGACGAGGGTGGCGGGCCTCTCCTCGTCGAGCCAGTCGGTCGCCTGGGTCCTCGGGGCGCTGTACTCCGTCACCGGTCCGTCGCTGGCCATCGGGTTCGTCGTGTTCGGCTGGCTCGGCTGGGTCGGGCTCGTCGCCTTCTACCGGGCGTTCCGGCTCTGGCTGCCCGACACGGACTCCCGTCCGTTCGCCCTGCTCCTGTTCCTCGCGCCGACGCTGCTCTACTGGCCGTCGTCGATCGGCAAGGAAGCGCTCATGCTCTTCCTGCTCGGCGTGGTGACCCTGGCCATCGTGAAGGTGGTGACCGGCAGCGGGGTCGGCGCCGGCCTGGTCCTCGGCATCCCGGCCGCCGCCGCAGCCTGGTGGCTCCGACCGCACGTCCTGCTCATCGTGCTCGGGGCGACGCTGCTCGCGGTCCTGGTGCCGGGTCGTGGGGCCTCGGCGCAGGCCGGTCGTCACCGCGTGGCCCGCAGCCTGGTGCTGGTCCTGGTGGTGCCGGCACTGGTGCTGGCGGTCGGCCAGGTCGGCCGCCAGCTCGGCAAGGGCGACGCCGGCCTGGAGGGGGGGCTGGACCGCACGGTGGAGCAGACCGCCCAGGGCGGCTCGGTGTTCGCCGCGCAGCCGGTGCGCGGCCCCGCCGACCTCCCCGCAGCGTTCGTCAACGTCATGCTCCGGCCGTTCGCGTGGCAGGCGGACAACCCGCTCGCCCTCGTGGCCAGCCTCGAAGGGATCGTCCTCATCGGCGTGCTCGTCGTGCGCGCCCCGGCGGTGGTCCGCATCCCTCGGTTGGCATGGCAGCACCGCGGCGTCGCGTTCGGCGCGGCCTTCGTCACCCTCTTCGTCCTGGCGTTCTCCAACATCGCCAACGCCGGCATCCTCGCCCGGCAGCGGACCCAGCTGTTCCCCTTCCTCATCCTCGTCCTCGGCGCGGCGCTCGCCCGCCCCCGCCCTGCGGTCGCATCCGTCGGATCATCCGTCCCCGGCTCGAAGCGCCCCACCCGAACCGGAGGTCCGCCCCCGTGAGCTCGTCCGCCCTGGGAAGCCTGCGTCGTCGGTGGCTCCTCCTGGTCCTCGTGCCCCTCGCCGCCGGCGGCCTGGTGTACGTGCTGTCGCCGTCGTCGGGGTCCTCGCGCCTGGTGGCGCGGGAGGCCGTCGCCCTCAACCCCCGGCAGGGGCTGGAGATCACGCAGATGCGCCAGGCCTCGTTCCTGGTGACCCAACCGGTCGTGGCGGGACGAGCCGCCGAGCTCTACGACGACGGCGAGCCCGACCCGGTGGCGTTCGCCGGCCGCATCCGCACCGCCATCGACGAGGAGTCGCTCACCATCACGTTCTCGGCCAGCGGCGACGACGGCGCCGAGGTCGAGCGCTACGTCGATGCGTTCGCCAGCGCCTTCGTCGAGGTGATGAACGCCCGCAGCACCGGTGGCGCCAGCGCCCAGAAGCGGTCGCTCGAACGGGCTCGCGACGATGCCGAGGACCAGCTGGAGGCCTTCCTCGTCGCCAACGAGGGCGCGCTGCAGGCCACGCCGCCCGACGCCGACGCATCCGCCCGCCGGGAGGACCTCCAGCAGCGGGTCGCGCAGCTCGACGACCAGATCCAGACCGTCGAGATCCAGACGGCGGGCCAGCCGAAGTCCTACGAGAAGCTCGGCCTGAGCCCGGCGGCCCGGACGGAGGCCGACACCCTCTCGCTGACGGGCGAACCCCTGGTGCGAGGCCTGCTCGCCGCCGCGGCGGCCCTGGCCGCCATGGGGGCGGTGGTCATCGCCGCCGAGCGCCTGTCGCCGCGCGTCTACGACCGGGAGCAGCTGGCGGGCATCGCCGATGCGCCGGTCCTGGCGATGGTGCCGCTCGCGCCGCGCGGTCGGGCGCCGGAGCGGCTCACCCGGGCGGGGTTCGGGGGCCCGACGGCGGAGGCGTACCGCACCCTTCGCGTGAACCTGGCGTTCCTCGACGGTGCCCGACGATCGGCAGACCCGGCCGACGAGCGGTCGACAGGGGGTTCGTGCGTGGCGGTCGTGTCGGCCGGACCGCGCGACGGGAAGACCTCCACGGTCGCGTCGCTGGCGGTCGCCTCGGTGGAGGCGGGCGCCGACACCCTCGTCATCGCGGCCGATCTCCGGCGACCCACGGTCCAGCGGCGCTTCGGGCTCGACGAGGGGCCGGGGCTCACCGACCTGCACTCCGGTGCGGGCCTGGACCTCGGCGGGCTCGTGCAGCGGGACCCCGAGACCGGGGTGCGGCTCCTCGCGTGCGGACGGCCCACGTCCCGCGGTGTCGACGTGCTGCCCGACGTGCAGCGCGTCGTCGATGCCAGCCGGTCCTCCGGCCAGGTGGCGCTGATCGACACGGCGCCGCTGCTCGTCGCCAGCGAGACCGGACCGATGGCGGCCATGGCGGACCACGTCGTGGTCGTCGTCCGATCGGGCCACACCTCGGTCCGGGCCCTGCGGGAAGCGGTGGCCATGCTGGACCTCAACGGCACCCCCATCACCGGGTTCGTGCTGGTGGGCTCGCCCGAAGCCAGCGACTACTCCTGCTACTACGCCGAGTACGGGGCCTGACGCCGCCGGCGGCGTGATGGCCGCCCCGCCCCGTCGTCACCGCAACCAACAGGTTGCGTATCGGTGGCTGGTTGGGCAGGCTGGAGGCATGGAGCTTGCTGCTGCGTGCGTGACCCGATCGATCGAGCTGCCGGACACGGCGGACGGCGTGTGGGAGTCCCTCGCCACCGTCGAGGGCCTTCGCGGCTGGCTCGGCGACACCGTCGACGTGGACCTGGTCCCCGGTGGGGCCGGGCTCGTGGTGGACGGCGCGACCCGGCGCCGGGTCGTGGTCACCGAGGTCGATGCCGGCCGGTCCCTCGGGTTCGTCTGGTGGGACGAGGCCGCCCCCGAGGCGGCGTCCACGGTGCGCATCTCCCTGGAACCGGCCGATCCCGCCGATGAAGCAGCCGGCACCAACGTGGTGGTCACCGAGCGCATCGTCGGCGCCGCCCGCGCCACGGTCGGGGCGGCCACCGTGCACGACCTCGCCGTCGAGGCTGCCGCCGGGTGGGATGCCCGGCTGCGGGCACTGGTCGGTGCCCCGGCGCACAGCGCTGCCTGCGTGTGACCGAGCCCACCCCGTCGGATGGTCGGGCCGAGGCCGTCTTCGACGCGCTCGGCGACCCGACCCGCCGCCAGCTGTTCGCCGCCGTCGGCCAGCACGGCCCGGTGACGGCCACGGAGCTGGCCGCCGACCGACCGGTGAGCCGCCAGGCCATCGTCAAGCACCTCCAGCTGCTGGCGGCGGCCGGACTGGTCACCGCCGAGAAGGTCGGACGGGAGCAGCGCTACGTCGTCACCCCCGATCCGCTCGACGACGCCGCCCGCTGGATGGCGTCGGTGGGCGGCGCGTGGGACCGGCGGCTGGCCAAGCTGGCCGAGCGTCACACCCGAGCCGCACCCGGGGAGACCTCCCGGTAGCCTGCCCCCGTGATCTGGCTGTTCCTGCTGTTCATCGTGGCTCCGCTGCTGGAGCTGTACGTGATCATCCAGGTGGCGTCGGTCATCGGCGGCTGGGAGACCATCGCTCTCCTCATCGTGGAGAGCGCCCTCGGCGCCTACCTGCTGAAGCGCCAGGGCTACGCCACGCTGGCCAAGATCTCCCAGGCGGTCAACGAGGGCCGGATCCCCAGCAACGAGCTCATCGACGGGCTGCTGCTCCTGGTGGCCGGCGCCCTGATGCTGGCGCCCGGGTTCATCGGCGACGTCCTCGGGTTCCTGCTGATCATCCCCGTCACCCGCCTGCCGTTCCGGGCCATCGTCCGCAAACGGTTCGAGGCCGGCAAGTACTCGTCGTTCTTCGCGGCCAGCTCCACGGGCGCGGGCGGCACCCGCTTCGTCGGCACGTTCCGCGCCGGCAGCGGCGGCGGCTTCTTCGACACCACCGGGTCCACCAAGGCAGACCCGCCCAGCGGCGAGCTCCGCCCGTGAGCGCCCCTGCGCCGGTGGAGCTGCGTGACGCGGCCACCGTCCTGATCCTCCGCGACGGCGTCGAGGGCCTCGAGGTCTTCATGCTCCGCCGCAACCTCAACTCGGACTTCGTGGGCGGCGCCTACGTCTTCCCCGGCGGCGCCGTCGACCCCGAGGACCGCCACGCCCACCTGGAGCCGGTGTGCGAGGGCCGCACGGATGCCGACGCGTCGCGCCGCCTCGGCATCGGGTCCGGCGGCCTCGCCTTCTGGGTGGCGGCCATCCGGGAGAGCTTCGAGGAGGCCGGCGTGCTGCTGGCCTACGACCTCGACGGGCTCGTGGACCTGGACGACGCCGCTTCCATGGAACGGTGGGCCCACCACCGCCAGCAGGTCGACTCCGGCCAGCTGACCATGGTCGACCTGTGCCGGCTGGAGGGGCTCCGCCTCGCCGTCGACGGCATGCACTACTTCAGCCACTGGATCACCCCCGAGGGTGCGCCCCGTCGCTACGACACCCGCTTCTTCCTGGCCGCCGCCCCGCCCAACCAGACGCCGCTGCACGATGACCACGAGGTCATCGCCAACGAGTGGCTGCGCCCCGCCGACGGCATCGCCCGAGCCGAGGCCGGGGAGCTCACGATGATGCCGCCCACTCTCGCCAGCCTCCAGGCCATCGCCCGGTTCCGCACCGCCGCCGAGGCGCTGGATGCGGCTCGGGAGATCCAGCAGGTCCCGGTGGTCCTGCCCCGGGTCATCGCCGACGGCGGCGGCGTGCGCATCGTGCTGCCCGGCGACCCGGACTACGAGGCGCCCCAGGGCTCGCCCGATGCCGCCGTCCAGGGCGACTGGATGCGGATCGCAGACTCGCAGAAGGTCACGGGCTTCGGCGCCCCGGAACCGGCATGACCGCCACCGACGCCCAGCCCGGGGCCGACGACCGACCGGACCTGATCCCCGACGTGCCGGTGGCGCTGGGCAAGCTCGTGCGACGGGTGCTCTGCAACAACCCGGGCATGATGACCGGGCCCGGCACCAACACCTACCTGGTGGGGCAGGACGAGATCGCCGTCATCGACCCCGGTCCCGACGACCCCGACCACCTCGACGCCATCGCCGCGGCGGGCAGCGGTCGGATCCGCTGGATCCTCTGCACCCACACCCACGGCGACCACTCCCCGGGGGCCGCCGGCCTGAAGGAGCGGACGGGCGCCGAGGTGCTGGCCTTCGCCGATCGCGACGGGCTCGTCTGCGACCGCCACCTGGCTGACGGCGACACCGTCGAGGGCACCGAGTTCACCCTGCGGGCCATCCACACCCCCGGGCACGCGGCCAACCACCTGTGCTTCCTGCTGGAGCGCGACCGCCTCCTGTTCACGGGCGACCACGTCATGGACGGCTCCACGGTCGTCATCACGCCGCTCGACGGCGACATGGGCCAGTACCTGGCCTCGCTCGAGCGGCTCCAGGCGTGGACGCCGTCGATCCGGACCATCGCTCCTGCGCACGGTCACCTCATCGAAGACCCCGCCGCCAAGCTCGACGACTACGTCACGCACCGCCTGGAGCGGGAGGCCCAGGTCCTGGCCGCGCTGCGGGGCTTCGGCGCCGACGGTGCCGGCACCGAGGCGCTGGTGGCGGCCATCTACACCGACGTCCCGGAGTTCCTGTGGCCCGTCGCCCGCTTCAGCGTGTGGGCCCACCTGCGCAAGCTGGCCGACGAGGCCTCGGCCACCGCCGTCGACCCCGACGATCCCGACACCACGTGGACGGCAGCCTGAGGGCTCGGGAGGACCGGCTCAGTAGAACCGGGCGAAGGTCACCCGCCCGTCGTCCACCACCAGCGTCAGCCGGTCGCACCGGTACGTGACCACATCGGACTCGGTCCCGGCTGCGGGGGTCCGCACCTCGGTCACCCCGCGCTGTTCAGCCAGGGCCCGGGCGTCGACCTCGGTGAGACCCACGTAGCCCGCGGTGTCGCCCGTGCACGCCGGGTCGGCCCCGATCTCGACGGGCGTGGTCACCTGGCCGGTCACCCCGTCGATGCGGACGGTGGCGCCGTAGCGGCCCCCGGGAAGCGGCCCGTAGCGGGCATCGTGGAACTGGGCGCGGACCGGGAGGCGGATGGTCTTCGACGCCCCCGGCGCCATGGTGGTGCCGCCGTCGCACGGGCCGTCGTCCTGCCACCACGGGTCCCCGGCGGGGATGGCGTCGACGGCGGCCTGCGTCTGGTCGTCGGCTGGGAGCAGGGCGACCTCCGCCCGGTCGAGGGCACAGGTCGGGTCGGTGATCGCCGAGCTCGTCGGGTTGCGGACGGTCAGCGAGACGCCGGCGTCCTCCCAGGTGGCCATCCGGGGCGTTGCGTCGAGCGTGACGTCCAGGTCGTCGAGGTCGCCGCGGGCGGCGACCGAGGCGGTCGGTGCTGCCCGGCCGTCGATCAGGTCCTGGAGGGTGGCCGATGACGTGGCCGCCCGATCCCGGTTCTCGGCGCCGGCGACGAAGGCGCGCCACTCGTCCAGGGTGGCGGGCCGCAGCGAGGCGGTCACGGCATCGATCTCGGCATCGGTCGCCGGCCCGTCCGCGTAGCCGCCCAGGACCCGCACCGTGGCCCCCGGCCAGAGGCCGATGTAGTCCCGGACCCGTGGCTGGTCGCCCACGGGGGTGGGGGCGTAGCTCTTGAGGGTCAGGAGCGCCAGGGGCTGCTGGCCGGCCAGGCGATCGGTCGGCACCAGGATCCCCTTGGAGCGCCACCGATCGGACGAGGACAGGGTGATGTCCACCTCGTGACCCGCAGGGCTCGCCATCGCGATCCCCACGTCCGCGTCCCGGTTCACCGGCGAGGTCTCGCTCCAGGAGCCCACGGGAGCGACGCCCTCCACGTGCTCGGGGACCGATGTGGGGTCGGCGAACACCGCTCGTGCCACCTCCGCGGCCTGGCTGGGCGCAATGCCGATGGCCGTGAGGCTGGTCCGCTCGCCGTCCACCACCCAGCCGGCCGTCCAGCCGGTCGGTCCGCCTTCGGCGTCGGGCGCTGGGGTGATGGTCCCCTCCACGTCGTCTGCCACGGCGAACGTCGAGGTGCTGGGCGATGGGACCTCGGTCACGCCGTCCTGGCCGGCGCGGTCGGGATCCGTCGACCGGATGAGGACGATGTCTCGCGACGGGCTGGCCCACGTGGTCTCGCTGCAGGGGCAGCGCTCGTCCATCCGCTGGGCCGTCACCTCCCGCACGGTCCACCCGTCCGGCAGGCCGACCGGGATGTACCAGCCCGTGGCCACCGCCGGCGTGGTGGTGACGTCGGTCGTGTCGCGGTCGTGATCGCCGCGGGCGAGGACAGCCACCGTCGCGACCGCGGCGACTGCAGCGATGACGGCGGCGGCGAGCAGGCGGTGCCGTCGCCGTGGCGCGGCGGGCCCGTGGCGGTCGGCGGCGACCAGAGCCGGGCCGCGTCCGCTCACCTGGTTCTCGATGTGGTGCCAGGCTTCGGCATCGGGCTCGTGGCGGTCGGCCACCGCCGTCAGCGCGGTGCGCAGCCGGTCGGACGTCAGGTCGTCACGCGTCATCGGACAACACCTCCTTGAGCGAGGCGAGGCCTCGGCGGATGCGGGTGCGAACGGTCGGATGGGGGATCTGCAGGAGCCGGGCGATCTCCGCGGTGGGGAGGTCCGCCCAGTACCGCAGGACCAGGACCTCGCGCCGTGGTGCCGGGAGCGCCTGCACGGCCTGCCAGATGGTGCTGGTGTCGCCGGGCAGCGGCGGTTCGGGGACCACCTCGATCCTCGGCGGAGGCTGGCGCCGCTCGGTCGCCGCTCGGCGCCCGTGGTCCCGGCACAGGTTCACGACGATGGTCCGCAGGTAGGCCGGTGGGTTGGCCACCGCGTCGAGCTTCGGTGCGATCCGGACGAACGCGTCCTGAGCCAGCTCCTCGGCCCGCCGGGGATCGCCGATCAGGAGGAGCGCGAGCCGGACCGATCGGGCGTACTCCGCGTGGAACAGGGACTCCAGGTCCCGCAGGTCCTCGCCGCCCGTGGGCGCTGGGTCGGGGTCCGCCACCGTGTGCATATTGGTACGACGGATGGGTGGCGGCCGGTGATTCAGTAGACCGGGGCGGACGAGTCTCGAACCGATCGGCGGGTTCGTGCGTTGAGCAGGCGTCGATCGAGCCCTGGAGCACCCTTGCCCCGCACCTCCCCTGATGTCGATCCCGCGCTGGCGGCGCTGACCCGCGAGCTCCACCCGAAGCTGGTGGGGCTGCTGGCGCGACCGGCGACCGCCACCTGGCCGAGGACCTGGCGCAGGAGGCGCTGATCCGCCTCCACCTCCACTGGCCGACCGTGCGCACGCACCCGAACCCCACCGCGTGGGCGTCCCGCGCGCGGGCAAGCATCGATCGTCCGCTCCGATCCGGTGCAGTTCGACCCCGAGCACCCAGGTGGCGACGCGCTCCTGGACGGTGCGTGGGAGGCCACCCCGACGCAGACCTACGAGGACTGGGACGGGCTGATCGTGTCCACGCCCGACCGCATCGGAAACGGCGGCAACCGGCCGTTCACCGTGCGGGTGCGGCGCGGGCGCGACGACTGGGTGGCCACCGCCGAGGCGCCGTTCACCGCCCGCATGCAACCCGGCGTGACCGTCGCCGGGGACCGGCTCTACGTGGTGGGCGGGCTGACCGGGCCGAACATCGAGCCCGATCCCACGCTCTGGGTGCTGGACCTCTCCGGCACGCGGTAGCGGCACCGTGGCGGGTGGCACACCGGCGGCACGGCCGCCGGGGGCGCGGTAGCGTTCTTGACCGCAGGGTCAAGGGGACCCTCGCGACCCTCCGCACCACTCACCAAGGGGAACGGCACCATGGCCGACTACCAGCTCTTCATCGACGGCGAGTACGTCGATGCCCAGTCCGGGGAGACCTTCGACACCTTCGACCCGGCCACCGGCCAGGTCATCGGCACCATCGCCAAGGCCGGCCGGGAGGACTCGGTCAAGGCCATCGAGGCCGCCCGCAAGGCGTTCGACGAGGGGCCCTGGCCGAAGATGAGCGGCCCCGAGCGCGCCGCCAAGATCAACGAGATCGCCGACGCCATCGAGGCCAAGGCCGACAAGTTCTCCGAGATGGAGGCCCGCGACGGCGGCGGCACCATCAAGAAGGCCATGTTCGCCGACGTGCCCGGCGCCGTCGGTGCGTTCCGCTGGTTCGCCAAGCTCGCCGCCGAGGAGGCCGACGAGGTGGAGCTGCCGGGCACGCCCTTCCCGCCGTCGGAGAACTACGTCCGCTACGAGCCCCACGGCGTGACCACCGGCATCATCCCCTGGAACTTCCCGTTCATCATGGCGGCGTGGAAGCTGGGCCCGTCGCTGGCCGCCGGCAACTGCGCCGTGCTGAAGCCGGCGTCGTTCACCTCGGTCACCGCGCTCATGCTCGGCGAGGTGTTCCAGGAGGTCGACCTCCCGCCGGGCGTCGCCAACATCGTCGCCGGCCCCGGCGGCACCTGCGGCGAGGAGCTGGCCCAGAACCCGCTGGTCGACAAGACCGCCTTCACCGGTTCCACCGAGGTCGGCCGCCGCATCGCCCAGCTCGCCTCGGCCACCGTCAAGCCGGTCACCCTCGAGCTCGGCGGCAAGAGCGCCAACATCGTGCTCGACGACGCCGACCTCGACCTGGCCGCCGCCTGCGTCCTGTGGGGCACCTTCTTCCACAACGGCCAGGTGTGCGAGTCCGGCACCCGCGCCCTCGTCCACAAGAGCATCTACGACGACTTCCTGTCGCTGCTCGTGGACCGCGCCGGCAAGATCGTCATCGGCAACCAGATGGACTTCGAGACCGATCTCGGCCCGCTCGTGAGCCGCAGCCAGGTGGAGACGGTGGAGCGCTACGTGCAGCTCGGCCGCGACGAGGTCGGGGACCCGATCTGCGGCGGCCAGCGCCCCGAGGGCCTCGCCGAGGGCCTCGACGCCGCGGCCTTCTACACGCCCACGATCTTCGCCGGGGTGCCCAACTCCGCCAAGATCGCCCAGGAGGAGATCTTCGGCCCGGTCCTGTCGGTCATCCCGTTCGAGACCGACGACGAGGCCGTCGCCATCGCCAACGACTCCATCTACGGCCTCGCCGGCGGCGTGCAGTCCACCAACCTCGACCGGGCCAAGTCCGTCGCCAACAGGATGCGCACCGGCACCGTGTGGATCAACGACTACCACCTGATCAGCCCGGAGCGCCCCTTCGGCGGCTACAAGCAGTCCGGCATCGGGCGGGAGCTCGGCATCAACGGCCTGCGCGCCTACCAGCAGGTCAAGCACGTGCACACCAACCCCGGTGGCAGCCGCGACAACTACATCCACCTCTCGGCGCTGAGCGGCAACATCTAGCCCTCCCGCCCCCGAGAACGACGAACGCCCCGGGTCCGAAGACCCGGGGCGTTCCGCGTTCTGGCTGCGACGAGCGTCAGTTGCCGGAGTCGGTTCCCGTGCTCAGGCTCATGCACGACGTGACGGCCTCCATCATGGCCTTGCCGGCCTTGGTGTCGGTGTCCTCGCTCTTGGTGAACTCCTCGAGCTCGTCCTTGGTGAGGTCGGCGTCCTTCACCTTGCCGGCCATGCAGTCGGCTTCTTCCTTCGGGATGCCGGCGTCCTGGAACTCCTTGGAGATCTCGCTCTCGCTCAGGTCGCCCGTGCTGTCGTCGCCGCAGGCGGTGGCCAGGAACGGGAGGAAGAGGGCGAGGACGGCGATGGCCAGGTAGCGAAGCTTCATTCGGGTACTCCTTGGTGGGTCGGGTCGGCCACGTCCAGGAGCACCCGCCAGGAGTTCCCGCTCGTCGTGGCGAGGACCACGCTACCCATCGGGCGGACGCGGATGTGCCATGAAGTCCCTACGCTGGTCCTCGTGCTGGTGACCGCCACCGATCGTGCCCGCGACGTGATCGCGTCGATGGGCCGTCGCCGCACGGGCACGCTCACCGTCACCATCGGCACCGGCTGCTGCGAGAGCACCGCCCCGTTCCTCTACGAGGACTTCTGGCCGGGCCCGGACCAGGAGGCGGTCGGCGACGTCGGCGGCGTCGTGGTCTACGCCCCCGAGTACCTCCGGACCACCTACCCGGGCGACGACGGCGTGGTGCTCGACGTGGTCGACGAGCTGGCCGAGTCCCTGTCGGTGGAGACCGAGCTGGGCTGCCGGCTCATCCTCCGCGGTCCGGGCTTCACCTCACAGGGCGAGCCCGAGGTGTGCGAACCCGCCCCCTCGATCTCCCGTGCCGTCGTGGGCGAGATCCCCGAAGCCCTGCGCGGCATCCGCATCCACGGCTGACCCCGATCGCCCCGAACCGGCCACCAGCCGGACCGCCACCCGGCCCAACCGCCCGAAGTTGGTGTGAAGATTGGGGTCCTGGCCCAATCTTCACACCAACTTCGGTGGGGAGGGGGGGTCGCAGGGCGATGTGGCGAGCCGCGGTGGGTCAGACGGCGTCGGCTTCGCGCTGGTCTTCGGCGTCGAGGGCGGCGACGGCGGCCTCCAGCATGCGGGCCGAGCAACCGGCCAGCTCCGTCGGCGGGACCGCCTCGGTCACCAGGCGCTCGGCGATGTCGCGGAAGGCCTGGGCTGCCAGCGAGTCCCCGAGGACCTCGGGCTCGCCGGCGTCGCCACCGGCGGACACCAGCGGCTCGATGGGCACCTTGCCGAGCAGCGGGACCCCCGCGTCGTCGGCCAGGGTCTGGCCGCCGCCCTCGCCGAAGAGGGCGTGGGTGTCGCCGTGGTGGTCGGTGAAGGCGCTCATGTTCTCGATGACGCCGGCGACCCGCAGGAAGCTCTTGCGGGCCATCGACACGGCGCGGATGGCCACCTTCTGGGCGGCGAGCGCCGGCGTGGTGACCACCACGACCTCGGCCCGGGGCACCAGCTTGGCCACGCCCATCTGCACGTCACCCGTGCCCGGGGGCATGTCCACCAGGAGGTAGTCCAGGTCGTCGCCCCACTCCACGTCCTGCAGGAAGTGCTGGACGCCGCGGTTGAGCATGAGGCCGCGCCACATCAGGGCGGTCTCCTCGTCCTCCACCAGGAAGCCCATGGACACGACGCGCACGACGCCGCTGCCGATGGTGCGCTCCAGCGGGATCATCACCTTGCGGTCGCCGTCGAGACGGCCACCGAGGCGCCCCGTCAGGCCCAGCATCCGGGGGATGGAGAAGCCCCACACGTCGGCATCGAGGACCCCGACTTTCAGGCCCCGGTCCGCCAGGGCCGCCGCCAGGTTGGCGGTGACCGACGACTTGCCCACGCCGCCCTTGCCCGACGCCACCAGGACCACCCGGGTGAGCGGGCCGATGGCCGTGTCCTCAGGGCGCTGCGACACGTTGAACCGGGCCTTCTCCATGGCCCGGGACTTCTCGGCCTGGGTCATCTCGGTCCAGTCGAGCTTCACGTGCGTGACGCCGGGGGCCGAGCCGATCCGGGTGCGGATGTCGCGCTGGATCTGGGCCCGCAGCGGGCAGCCCGAGGTGGTGAGGGCGATGGTGACCACCACCTGGCCGTCGTC
>CALANQ010000507.1 GCA_937926025.1 uncultured Acidimicrobiales bacterium | reverse complement strand
GCCGGTGATGCCCGCCTGCCACGGCATGTTGAACTTGGCCCCTTCGTCCCACGGGAGCTTCGTGTAGCTCTCCACCATGTTCTTGTGGTTGGGGATCTGGTCGAGCGGCAGCTCCTCGAGCCAGTCGAGGCCGACGAGCCGGGCTGCCATCCAGTAGGTGGGGACGGTGATGTCCGCCGCGATCCGCTTCCCCTTGCCGAGGACCGGCGAGTAGATCTTGTTGAAGTACTCGTCGTTGTCGTTGAAGTCCTTGTTGTAGGTCACCTTGATGCCGGTGGCCTTCTGGAAGTCTCCGATGGTGGTGCCGGCGGCGCTGACGTTGCCGTTGTCGTCCTCGTCGATGTAGGCGTCCCAGTTGCTGATGGTCAGCTTGGTGTCGCCATCGCCGGCCGACGCTCCCTCGGAGCCGCCGCTGCTTCCTCCGCCGCACGCGGCGAGCAGCGTCGGGCCGAGGGCGGCAGCGCCCAGGCCCATGCCGGCGCGGGAGAGGAACGTCCGGCGGGACAGGCGGCGAGCGGTCTCGATGGCGGCGAGCAGCTCGGGGTCGGTCGGTCGTTCGGGCATGGCGGGCTCCTTGGAGACGGGGAGTGGTCAGTCTTCGGGATCGGGATCGGCGGTCGGCGTGGCCTCCACGGTGGGGGCTTCGTCGGGGCTGCCGGGGAGGAGGACGGAGGACTCGTCGGACCACGACGCCTGGACGGTGTCGCCCGGGATGGGCAGGCCGTCGCGGCGGGCGGGGACGTGGGCGACCGCGCCGGAGCCGTCGGGCATCCGGAGCTCGTAGCGGACGACCGGGCCCTGGAAGACGAGTTCGGTGACGGTGGCGTCGACGGTCCAGCGGTCCGGGTCCGACAGCTGCGGCTCCACGTACATGCGCTCGGGGCGCACCATGTAGGTGCCGTGGTCGCCGGGCTGGAGGCCGCTGGCGTCGTCCGCCACCTCGAGGGTCCGGCCGGCCACCTCGATGGTGGTGGTGGACCCGTTCGTGGCCTTGACCACGGCGGGCCAGAGGTTGGCCTGGCCGATGAAGCCCGCCACGAAGACGGTGCTGGGCCGGTCGTAGATCTCCCGGGGCGAGCCGATCTGCTCGACGCGGCCCTTGTTCATCACCGCGATGCGATCGCTCATGGTGAGCGCCTCTTCCTGATCGTGCGTGACGAAGATGAAGGTGATGCCCACCTCGCGCTGGATCCGCTTGAGCTCCAGCTGCATCGACTGGCGGAGCTTGAGGTCCAGAGCGCCGAGCGGCTCGTCGAGGAGCAGCGCCTTCGGGTAGTTGACCAGGGCTCGGGCCAGGGCGATGCGCTGCTGCTGGCCGCCGGAGAGCTGGGCGGGCCGGCGCTTGGCGAAGTCGCTGAGCTTCACCACGCCGAGCAGCTCGTCGACCCGCTTGGTGATCTCGTCCTTCGGCAGCTTCTTGGCCCGGGGCCCGTAGGCGACGTTGTCCCACACGTTCATGTGGGGGAACAGGGCGTACTGCTGGAACACCGTGTTCACGTCGCGCTTGTGCGGCGGCACGTTGGACACGTCCTGGCCCTCGAGCCGGATGGCCCCCGAGCTGGGCGTCTCGAACCCGGCGATCATGCGGAGGGTGGTGGTCTTGCCGCAGCCCGACGGGCCCAGCATCGAGAAGAACTCGCCCTCGGCGATGGTGAAGTTGGCGTGGTCGACCGCGGTGAAGTCCGCGAACACCTTCGACACGTCGTCGATCTCGATCACCGGCTTGGGTCCCGTCGTCACGTCGGGGGGAGCGGCGTCGGCGATCGTCATGGGGGTCCTCGTTGCGATCGAGCGGTCCAGGGAACAGCTGTGGCGCAGGTCACGCCCCAGCCGTGCGTTCGCACCTTTCCACGGATCGTGCCCCCTGGCAAGGAATCAATCGTTTCCATTGTGTTTCACGACGGAATCCCTTGCCATCTCGACCACGACCGCGCAGGATGGCCCGATCGGATCGAGCCTCGGAGGCGACGCAGATGGTTGACGGCCAGCACTTCATCGACGGGACCTGGCGCCCGGCGCGCAGCGGGGCGACCGACGACGTCGTGAACCCGGCCACCGGCGCCGTCATCACCGCCGTGCCGTCGGGCGACGCCGCCGACGTCGACGACGCCGTCGCCGCCGCGGCCGCGGCGTTCGAGTCCTGGGGCCGGACGACGCCCCGGGAGCGCAGCGAGAAGCTGCTCGCCCTGGCCGAGGCCGTCGAGGCCGACCTGCCGGAGCTGAAGCGGCTGGAGATGGAGAACGTCGGCAAGCCGGCGTCCATCGTGGACTTCGAGTTCGACCTCACCGTCGACAACCTGCGGTTCTTCGCCGGTGCTGCCCGCTGCCTCGACGCCGGCGCCGCCGCCGGTGAGTACCTCGAGGACCACACGTCGATGCTCCGGCGCGACCCGCTCGGCGTCGTGGCCGGCATCGCTCCGTGGAACTACCCGCTCAACATGGCCACCTGGAAGCTGGGCCCGGCGCTGGCCGCCGGCAACACCTTCATCCTCAAGCCGTCGGAGCTGACGCCCCTCACCGCACTCCGCCTCGCCGAGCTGGCGGCCGACATCTTCCCGGCCGGTGTCTTCAACGTGGTCTGCGGCCAAGGAGAGACCGCCGGCGACCGGATCGTGAAGCACCCCGACGTGGCCATGCTGTCGCTCACCGGCGACGTCGGCACCGGCAAGCTCATCGCCCGCAACGCCGCCGACACCCTCAAGCGGGTGCACCTCGAGCTGGGCGGCAAGGCCCCGGTCGTGGTGTTCGACGACGCCGACCTGGAAACCGTCGTCGCCACCCTGGCCGAAGCCGGCTACTACAACTCCGGCCAGGACTGCACCGCCCCCTGCCGCGTCATCGCCGGCCCCGGCCTCTACGACGACTTGGTCGGATCCCTCGCATCGGCGGCCGGTGCGCTGGCCACCGGTGACCCGTTCGACGAGGCCACCGCGGTCGGTCCGGTCGTGTCCGGCGAGCAGCGGGACCGCGTGGTCGGCATGGTGGAGCGGGCCGCGGCGGACGGCGCCGAGATCGTCACCGGCGGTCGGCCCCTCGACGGGGACGGCTTCTTCTACGCCCCCACGGTGCTGGCCGGCGCCGACCAGCGCAGCGAGATCGTGCAGCGCGAGGTGTTCGGTCCGGTCATCTCCGTCCAGCGCTTCTCCGACGAGGCCGAGGCGCTGCGCTGGGCCAACGACGTCGACTACGGCCTGGCCGCCTCGGTGTGGACCCGCGACGTCGGTCGGGCCATGCGCATGTCACGGGACCTGAAGTTCGGCACCGTCTGGGTGAACGATCACATCCCGATCGTCTCGGAGATGCCCCACGGCGGCTTCAAGCACTCCGGCTACGGCAAGGACATGTCCATCCACGCCATCGAGCACTACACCGAGCTCAAGCACGTGATGATCAAGCTCTAGCTGCGGTCCTGGTAGCGGAACCACTGGCCCACCACCGGGAGGTACAGCCGGCGGAGGCGGTGGAGCGGGATGGGCCGGTGCGTCAGCTCGGCGAACGCCGGCGGGGGCGCCTCGCCCAGCACCACCTGGCCGAGCCGGTGGCCGAGCCACGTGTTCAGCGCCACCCCGGAGCCGTTGCAGCCGGTGGCGTACCAGGCGCCCCGGATCTGACCGACGTGGGGCATGCGGTCCAGCGTGATGGCCACGTTGCCGCCCCAGCGGTGGGTGACCGGCACGTCGCAGAGCTGCGGGTGGACCTCGTGCAGCGACCGGGTGAGGTAGTCCGCGGCTTCGGCGACGGTGGCGTGCTGGAGGCTGCGTCGGCCGCCGAACACCAGGCGGCCGTCGGGGGAGAGGCGCCAGTAGAAGAGCAGGTTCCGGGTGTTGACGAACATCCTTCGCTTCGGGCTGATCTCCGCAGCCAGCGCCGGATCCAGGGGCTCGGTGGCCACGATGAAGCTGCCGATGGGCAGGACGCGCCGGGCCAGCTCCGGGAGCAGCCCGTCGGCGTAGGCGTTGGTGGTGACGATCACGTGGTCGGCCCGGACCGGGCCCCGCTCGGTGCCGAGCAGGAACCGTCCTCCGTCGTGACCGGCGCCCCGGTCGGTGAGCTCGGTGACCGCGGTGCGGTCGCGGATCTCGGCGCCGGAAGCGAGCGCCAGGCGGACCAGCCCGGCGTGGAGCTTGGCGGGGTGGAGCCCGCCGGTGCGGTCGAACACCACCCCGCCGTGCCACACCGTGGAGCCGATCTCGCTGCTCAGCTCGTCTCGGGGCACGAAGCGGACCGGCTCCCCGAAGCCGTCGGCGTGCTCGTGGGCGAGCTCCTGCAGGTACGGGACCAGGCGCTCCGCGTGGGCGAGGTAGAGCTGGCCGCTGCGCTCGTAGTCGCAGTCGATGCCCTCGTCGGCGATGAGCGCCTCGAGGTGGTCGAACGCCTCGTTCACCTCGTGGTGCATGCGCAGCCCGACCGGCCCGTACTTCTTCTCGAGGGTGGCGGGCCCGGCCTTCAGCTCCGGGATCGCCATGCCGCCGTTGCGGCTGTGGGCGCCCCAGCCGAGCGCACCCTTCTCGAACACCACCACCCGCTTGCCGGCGGCGGCCAGCACCCGCGCCGCAGCGATGCCGGCGTACCCGGCGCCGACGACGGCCACCTCCACCCGACGGTCGGCATCGGCCGCCGGCGGCGGCAGCACCGGAAGGTCGACCTGCTCCTGCCACAGGACAGCATCGGCGGGCGGGGCGGGAGGAGCCATGTCCGGATCGTACGGTGGGGTGGTCCACCACCGGGGGGAGGTCCCATGACGATCGATGCGGTCGAGGTCCACGGCACCGTGGCGCCGGGGTTCGAGCGGGTCGCTGATGCGTTCGCCAACAACTTCGTGGAGCACGGCGAGGTCGGCGCGGCCTGCGCGGTGCGCGTCGGCGGCGAGGAGGTGGTGGACATCTGGGCGGGCACCGCCGACCCGTCGACCGGCCGGCCCTACGACGGTGACACCCTGCAGCTGGTGTTCTCCTCCACGAAAGGCGTGGTGGCGGCGGCGGCCCACGTGCTGATCGACCGCGGCCTGCTCGATCCTGAGGCGCCGGTGGCGGCGTACTGGCCCGAGTTCGCCGCCAACGGCAAGGGCGACATCCCGGTGCGCTGGGTGCTGGGCCACCGGTCCGGGGTGGTCGGCATCGACCGGGTGCTGTCCGTCGAGGAGTTCACGGCGTGGGACCCGTTCGTGGAGGCCCTGGCCGCGGCCGAGCCGCTGTGGGAGCCGAACACCGCTCACGGCTACCACGCCCTGTCGTTCGGCTTCCTGGTGGGCGAGCTGGTCCGGCGGATCACCGGCACCGACATCGGCACGTTCGTGCGCGAGGAGGTTGCCGGGCCGGTGGGCGCCGAGTTCCACATCGGTGTCACCGACGAGGAGCTGCCCCGGGTGGCACCGTTGATCGGTGCGGTGATGAAGCCCGACGAGGCGCCCAGCCCGGTGGTGGTGGCGCTCCTCACCGGCGGCACGCCCACCAACCGGGCGTTCATGATCGCCCCGGTCCTGCCCACGTCGTTCAACGAGCCGGAGATCCTGCGGGCGCAGATCCCCTCCGGCAACGGGTGCACCTCGGCCCGCAGCCTGGCCCGCATCTACGGCGGTCTGGTGTCCGAGGTCGACGGCACCCGGCTGCTCTCCCCCGAGCGGGTCGACGACCTGCGCCGGGTGCAGTCCGAGGGCGACGATCTGGTGCTCATCAGCGAGCCGAACGCCATCGGGTCGGGCTTCTTCCTGCCCGACCTGGAGAGCCGCATGCTGGGTCCGGGCTCGTTCGGCCACTCGGGCATGGGCGGCTCGCTGGGCACGGCGCTGCCCGAGCGCGAGATCGGGTTCGGCTACGTGATGAACCAGATGTCCACCAAGATCAAGGGCGATCCCCGGACGCGTGCGCTCCAGGCGGCGGTCCTGGCCTGCACCGACTGAACCCCGTTCGGATCGCCCGGTCGACGTGGCTACGCTGACCGGGAACCAACACGCCGGGGAGCTCGAGGAGTCGGGCTGAGAGGGTGGCCGTCGCCGTGAGGTGCCGTCACCGACCCGTGAACCTGACCTGGGTAATGCCAGCGGAGGGACGCGATGACCGACACACCTGCGGTGTCCCAACCCATGATCCTGCTCGTCGTCGGCGGCGACCCGTCTGCGGCGGCCCGCGTCCCGGCGGCGCTGCCGGCCGGTTCGGTGGTGGTCGCGGCCGACTCCGGTCTGGACCGGTTGCCGGGCGGACTGCACGCCGATCACGTCGTCGGCGATCTGGACTCGGTCAGCCCGGGCGCCCTCGACGCGGCGCGTGCGGCGGGCGTCGCCGTCCACCGGTACCCGGCGGACAAGGACGCCACGGACATCGAGCTGGCCCTCGACCTCGTCGTGGACCGGGTCGCACCCGAGACCGGGATCTCCTCGCTGCTGGTGGTGGGAGCGGGCGCCGGGCGCCTGGACCACCTCCTGGCCGACCTCCTCGTGCTGACCTCGCCGCTGCTGGCGGACTTGGAGGTGACGGCGCGGCTCGGTCCCGCGACCGTCACCGTCGTGCGCCCGGGCCGGACGCGGTTCCTGGCCGGCCGCCCGGGGGAGCAGGTCTCGCTGCTGCCCGTGCACGGACCGGCGGAGGGCGTGGCCACCGAGGGCCTGCGCTGGGCGCTGGTCGACGCCCACCTGGCGCCCGGCACCACCCGCGGCATGAGCAACGAGTTCGCCAGCGACCAGGCGTCGGTCCGCATCGGCGCCGGCGTCGTGGCCGCGGTCCAACCCGGCACGACGGCCGCCCCCATCGATCCCCGCACCACCGTCTACGACCCCACCCCCCGACCCCCAGGAGATGCCCCGTCATGATCGCCGAGATCCAGGTCCTGCCCCGCCCGAGCGGCACCGAGGACGACCCCCACGCCTTCGTCGAGGCGGCCATCGCCGCCATCGGCGCCAGCGACCTGCACTTCGAGGTGAGCGCGCTGGGCACCACGCTCGAGGGCTCGCCCGATGACGTCTGGGCGGTGCTCCGAGCAGCCCACGAGGCCACCCTCGCCGTGGGCGC
The DNA here is from genome assembly GCA_937926025.1 of uncultured Acidimicrobiales bacterium. GTDB lineage: Bacteria > Actinomycetota > Acidimicrobiia > Acidimicrobiales > Iamiaceae > Aquihabitans. Next base: position 827 of record CALANQ010000507.1, on the reverse strand, counting down.
AACCGTCACCATCACGTTCATCAAGCTGGCGGAGGGCGTGGACGACGGCGGCCCCACCATGGACCGCCTCACCCGGAAGTTCCGGGACTGACCGGTGCCCGCCGTCCCCGTCGAGCCCCGCTGGCGCCGCGTGCTGCTGCCGCTGCTCGGGTTCGGCGCGGTCGTGGTGCTGTGGCAGGCCTACGTGTCCTTCGGCGACGTCCAGCCCTACGAGCTGCCCGGCCCGGGGCGCGTGGCGGGTGCCGCGTGGGAGCTGGGACCCGAGATCCCCGGTCGGGCCTGGCCCACGCTCTGGGTCGCGCTGGTGGGCCTCGCCCTCGGCGCGCTCGTGGGCGTCGTGCTGGCGCTCGTCATCACCCAGGTCCGCCTGGCCCGACGGGTGCTCTACCCGCTGGTGGCCATGAGCCAGACGATCCCGCTGGTGGTGCTGGCCCCGCTGTTCCTCCTGTGGTTCGGCTACGGCGCGATGCCTCGGGTCCTGCTCGTGGTGCTGATCGTCCTCTTCCCGGTGCTGGTGGCGACGGTCGGCGGCATCGAAGGCGCCGATGCCGACCTCATCGATCTGGTCCGCTCCCTCGGCGGCACCCGGCGGGAGGTGCTCCGCACCGTCCAGCTGCCCGCCGCCCGCCCGGCCTTCTTCAGCGGGTTGCGCATCGCCGCCGCCTACGCGATCGGCGGCGCCGTGATCGCCGAGTACTTCGGCGGCTCCACCACCGACAAGGGGCTGGGCAAGACGATCCTCCGGTCCATCCCCTCGTACCGGATCGACCGGGTCTTCGTGGCCGTGGTCCTCATCGCCGTGCTGAGCGGCGTCCTGTTCGTGGCGG
>CALANQ010000506.1 GCA_937926025.1 uncultured Acidimicrobiales bacterium | reverse complement strand
GGGGTGCTGAGCAGGTGCGGGGCGAGCGCCAGCGTGCCGTCGGAGCTCCCGTCGGCCACGTCGGCGGCCCCCACCGGGGTCCACTGCGCCAGCTCGTCGTTGGTGGGCACCCGGCGCAGCAGCCCGAAGAACAGGTCGACCGTGGTGTACTCGCCGTAGCGGCGGCGCTGGTACTCGCTGGACTCGGAGAAGCCGGTCATCACCTGGCCCCGGTCCTTCTTGCGGGTGTCGAGCTGCTTGGTCCAGTAGCTGATGCCGCCCGCATCGCCCTGGCGTCCCAGCACGTTCTGGTACACGAGGCGGACGAACGCGTTGTTGGACAGGGCGCCGTAGCGCCTCCGGAACTCGCTCGAGGCGGCGAACGTGCTGGAGATCTTGTTCAGGGTGGTGCCGGCGCGCCGCTTGCCCAGCCAGTAGTTCAGACCGCTGGGGTCGGGCTTGCGCAGGAAGTACGCGAAGAAGAGGCGGATCACCGGGTCGATCTTGGGGCCCCACTCCTCGACGCTCGAGGCGACGGTGACGGCGTAGGCCGGCCCCCAGTCATCGCCGAGGAGGAAGGTGTACACCTGGCGCTCGTCGTCGGTGATGCTCCGGTTGGCGAAGTCGCTCCCCAGCTGGTTCATGAAGGCGGCGGCCGACGGGAAGGCCGGGCTCCACGGGCTCATGGCCACGATGTGGTCCGTGCGCACCCGCACCCGGTAGGCCTGGCCGACCTCGACCGGGAGGTCCACCGGGATGGACGGGTAGGGACCGCCGCCGCGGGCGGACCGGGTGGTGACCACCTCGCCACCGGGGCGGATGAGCTGGGCCTCGTAGCCGTAGGTGGGGAACTCGGCCACCGCGGGCGGCGTGATGGTGATCCGCACCGAGGTGGGCGACACGCTGGTGACGGCCGGAGGTGCCGGGGCGCCGATCTCGTCGGCGCAGGCGGCCAGCTGGTCCAGCGCGGCGAGGGCGTCGGTGCGCCCGCTTCCGGCGGCGTCGACGCTGCCGTTGGGGACGGCGCCGGCCTGGAGCGCGGCCCGGATGTCGCCGGGGGTGGCGCAGGGGGCGTGCTGGACCATCAGCGCCGCGACGGCGGCCACGTGGGGCGCGGCGGCGGATGTGCCGTAGAACGGGTCGAACCCGGTGACGGTGGTGGACACGCCGTCGGTGCCGAGGACGTCGATGGTCTTGGTGGTGCAGCCCGGGATGGCCGCCGAGGGCTCGGAGCCGTGGGAGGGCTCCCAGCACAGGGTGGAGGGGCCGCGGGAGGAGAACGGCTCGACCGCGGGGGAGGCGGCGGTGGTCACGGCCCCGACCGCGATGTTCGACGGCGATCCGGCGTGGCCGAAGAGGGTGGGCCCCATCACGTCGCCACCGGCGGGCGTGCTCCACTGCACCGAGCCGAGGCTGCTGGCCGCCAGGACCACCTTGAAGCGGGGCGTGCCGGTCTTGCCGTAGTTGGCCACCACGATGCGCACCTTGCGGGCGGCGTTGGCGTAGTTCTGGAAGCCGGCCCACTCCACCGGTCGGCCGTTGCGCACGCTGTCGGCGGCTCCGGCATCGAGGACCTCGCCGGTGGCGTCGTCCAGCAGGAAGACGTCGAGGTCGGTGTCGACGCCGTACATGGCTTCGTTCCAGCTCATGTCCAGCACCAGCGAGCCGCGGCTCGGCACGGTGACCACGTTCTTGGCGGTGACCCCGGCGCCGGGGTCGAAGTCGTGGCAGCTGAAGTCGGCGCCGATGGTGGACGGGCAGGGCGCAGGGCGGAAGGCCTGGGTCTCGTAGGACCCGGCCGACCGGCCGCCCACGGTCAGGTTCATGTTGCCGGCGGAGGACAGGTAGGTGATGCCCTCGCCGACCACCTCGTCGACCGCGGCGGCCAGGTAGCCGTCCTGGTACATCGTCTCGTCGAAGTAGGTGATGTCGTCGACGATGACCTGGGCGCCGGCGTCGCGCAGCGCCCGCACGTGGTTGGCCATCTCGATCTGGCTGGCCCCGGCGTCGGCGAACAGGAGGGTGGCCCCCGGCGCCAGGTCGTGGACGATCTGCGCCATGGCCCGGCCCTCGTCAGCGCCGGACCCGGCGTCGGCCACGATCTGGACCGGCGTGGTGTGGCCGCGCGGGTTGCGGGTGCCCGGGAGGTCGCCGGCCTTGACCTGGTTGGCCGTCGCGGTCCGGTCGACGCCGTAGGAGTCCGAGATGATGCCGATCTTCACACCGGTGCCGTCGACGCCGAACGTGGAGCGGGCCGTGGGCACCTTCAGCTGGTTGGATCCGGCGGACACCGTGGTGCCGCTGGGGCAGGTCGACGCCGCCGTGGTGCTGGGTGCTCCGCCGAGCGCCCGGTGGGTGCGGTCGACCTGGGGCACGGGAACCTCGTCGGCGGCGAGCACGCCGTCGATGGCGGCCAGGGCATCGAGCCGGCCGACCGGCACGGCCAGGGTGGCGGCCAGGCCGTCGGGGGTGGTGGCCTCGATGGCGATGCCGGGGATGGCATCGGCCGCCGACAGGGCGGTGGGGTCATCGACGCGGACGTCGACGTACAGCCGGCCGTCGGGTGCCTCGTTGAGGCCGTCGATCTGGTCGGGCGCCGGGGTGCGCTCCTGGGTGGTGACGTCGGCCTCGCCGCTGAGCACGGCGAGCCGGGGGGAGAGCGGTCCCGCCTTGGCCGGGGCGGCTGGGGCGGCCTGGGCGGTTCGAGCCGGCGTCGCCCCGACGGCGGTGGGCACCGCGGCAAGCAGGACGAGGGCGACCGCGCACGCGCCGGTCTTGAGGAGGGTTCCGCCGTTCATGTGCTCTTCCTAGTCCTCGCCAGCGATCTCCGTGCCGGCATCGTGGTCCATGGCCGCCAGGTCGTCGGACTTCGTGGTGGCCGGCTTGTGGGCCTCGATGTCCTCGCGCTGGAGGACGGGGGCGTCGCGGCCCGTTCCGTGGGAGCCGGGGGCGCGGCCTTCCTTCTCCGCCAGGAACTTCTCCTTGACCGACGAGGTGGCCTCCTCGTGGTACTCCTCCTCCACGTTGACCTCCCACACGTCGTGGGTGGTGCCGGTGGCGATGTTCTCGACCGTGAGCATGGCCGTGAACATGGAGTGGTCCTGGTTGTTGTACCGGAACATGCCGTTGCGGCCGACGGGGTGCACGTTGGCGGCGTACTCGCCGAGCCAGCCGCGGAGGACCTCGACGTTGGCGCGGTAGCGCTCGTCGTAGATCGGGTAGGCTTTGGGCTGGCGCACGACCCAGCCGTCCTCGATCTGGCCGGCCTTGCAGAGGCCGAGCTGCTCGAGCTCCTTCTTGGCCCGCTCGATGAGCCACTCGTCATCGGCGTTCCACTCGTCGTCGCCCTCCCAGACCGTGTACTCCAGGCCGAGGGTGTTGCGCCCCTCCTTGACCATGTACGGCGACCAGGAGCCGAAGTTCTGGATGCGCATGGTGCGCACCTTCGGGTCGTGGATGTAGATCCAGTTGTCGTCGAAGCCGATGAGCTCCTCGGGCATGGCCAGGGCCACGATCATGTAGTCGCGGTAGCCGAGGTCCTCGGCGGCCGCCTTCACCTCGGCGGGGACCGGCGGG
>CALANQ010000505.1 GCA_937926025.1 uncultured Acidimicrobiales bacterium | reverse complement strand
GGCGCCCACCGAGATCTACACTCTTTCCCTACACGACGCTCTTCCGATCTCCCCGGTGGTGGCCGCCGACGTGGCCGACGGGAGCTCCGACGGCACGCTGGCGCTCGCCCGGCACCTGCTCAGCACCCCGGAGTACATCGACCGGGTGTCCTGACGGCGTGTCAGACCACGGGCGGCCGCGCCGGTAGGTTCAGGCGATGCCCGCCGATCCCGACGCCCGCCTGCCCGACACCCTCCTGGCCGACGCCGCCCGCCGCCTCGCCCGCGGTGTGCGCGTCAGCACCGTCCCACCCGCCGAACGGGACCGGGCCATCGCCCTCATCGACGAGGCCACCGCCATCCTCGGCCGCGAGGAGAGCCCCGGCCCCTACTGGCTGACCGGCCTGTCGTCGTTCGACCAGTTCGACCTGAACGCCGACCTGGCCACCGTGCACACCTACTCCCCCGCGCTGGGCGACGCGAACCCGTTCGCCCCGGTGGCCGATCTGGAGGTCACCGAGGACAAGGTGGTCCAGGGCACGGTCACCTTCGCCGAGGTCCACAACGGACCGCCGTGGAACACCTGCCACGGCGGCGTGGTCGCCCTGTTCTACGACGACATCGTGGGCCTGGCCGCCATGGTCGGCGCCGGCGGCGGCATGACCGCCAACCTGTCCATCGACTACCGCCGCCCGACCCCGCTGTTCGAGCCGATCCGGTTCAAGGCCTGGATGGAGTGGCACGAGGACCGCAAGCACCTGGCTCGGGGCGAGATGTACCTCGGCGACGAGCTCCTCACCGAGGCCAAGGGCCTGTTCATCCGGCCCAAGGGCTTCCCGCCCGGCGTCACCACCGGCTGAGCCGTCAGACCATCGTCAGGACCAGCGCCCCCGCGTTGGCCACGGCGATGGCCAGCAGCAGGGTCGAGGTCAGCCCGGCCCGCGCGTACGCCCGCCCCACCTCCCGGCGGGCGGCCACCAGCAGCAGCACCACCGGGACGATGCCCCAGTACCGCTGCAGGACGAAGTAGCCGGAGCTGATCCGGACCACCGCGATGGCGGCCATGCCCGCCAGGGAGGCCACCGCGATCGAGCGCAGGCGGAACGCGAGCGGCCGGCCCTCGTCGCCTTCGGGGACGTCGTCCGGGACGAGGGCGGCGAGCGCCAGCCCGACCAGGACCACGGCCAGGACGACCGCCAGCAGGGCCACGGCGTCGGCCAGCGGGCCGGGCAGCTCGAACGACCCGCGCCCGAGCACGCCGTCGACGCGGGCCTGCTTCACGCCCGCCGCCTGCGAGCCGAGCGCCTCGATGCTGTCGGTGACGGTGGCGGGCCAGCCGAGCACGCCGTCGCCACCGGCCAGCTCCGGCGACGGCGACACCGCACGGACCCAGGCCACCCAGAGGGCCAGCGGGGCCACGCCCACGGCACCGAGCACCACCCCGCGCCACGGCCAACGCCGGCGCGCCGCGTCCACCCCGACCAGGGCGAGGCACGCCCCGGCCAGCAGGAAGACGCCGTTGTAGCGGATGAGGGCCACGGCCATCGCCGTGCCCAGCAGCGCCGGCCACGGCGTGGGCCGGTCCTCGTCGATGGTGCGCACCAGCAGGACCAGCAGCCACATCCACAGCGCGAAGAACGAGAGATCGGACAGCACCGAGGAGCCGAGGCGCATCACCGGGGCGCTCACGGTGACCATCCCGCCCAGGACCACCAGCCACGCGCCGGGCAGCGCCGGGCTCCGGTACAGCGCCCGGGTCAGGCGGTCCAGGCCCAGCAGCAGGGCGGCGATGGCCGCCACGTTGAGGGTCACGCCGGCGCCGGCCGGGCCCACGAAGGGCAGCCGGGCGACCAGGGCGACCACCCACGGGTACAGGGGCGGGAAGTGCAGCGAATCGCTGAAGCGGGAGAACGCCAGATCTCCGGCAGACGCGGCGCGGGCCCGGTCCAGGTAGGCCTCGGAGTCGTCGGTGATGTTGATCCCGTGCCGGATCCGGTAGACGATCATGAGGGTGCTGAGGGCCACCAGGGCGACCGCGGTGAACGGCCAGCGCGAGGGATGGCCGAACCACCCGATCAATCCGAGCACCCTGGCCTGAGCCCGTCGCAGCACCGCTTCCCCTTGGTCCAGGCGCCCTCCGGCCCGGTTCCGATCGCAGCGTACTGTTGTCGCAGGACATCGATGGACGAACGTCCGGTCAATCCTCGGGGTGCGCGTCCTCCGGGGTGACGGTGCGAGCCTGGCCCGCACCCCAGCGGCCGTCGGCCAGGCACGCGGCGGCGATGATGAGCAGCGGGATCACCGGGACCTTGAAGCGCTGGTCGCCGAAGAACAGCAGCGGCACCAGCGCCGTCATGACGGTGGAGCCCACCAGCAGGAACGCCTCGGGCTCCCGGCGCCGCGTCAGCTGGACCAGCCCCACCAGCCCGGCCGCCACCACCAGCCAGTAGTACCGGTCGGCGACCCAGATCAGCCGAGCCTCGGTGTCGAGGTCCATCCAGCGGTCCTGCCGGTACGACTGCACGGCGAAGAGGGCGTCGTGGTCGCCGTCGCGGACCCACATGAAGTAGGTGCGGCGCCACAGCAGCCACGGCTCCCGGTCGATGTTGTCGACCATGCCCCGGAAGGCGATGCGCTGCTTCTCCTTGTCGCTGCCCAGCTCCGCCGGGATGCCGTCGAGGAACTGGTAGTCGGTCTGGCAGGCCTCGACGGGCTGGAACGCACCCGTGGCGCCGTCCGCGTGCCCCATGCAGAGGTTGTCGCCCGTGTTGGTGGAGATGGGCACCAGGGCGTGCAGCCGGATCTCGTTGCGGATGGTCCACGGCAGGATGCAGGCGGCCACCCCGGCCAGCAGGACCAGGGTGAAGCGGAGCGTCGCCCGGTAGTCCTTGCGGGTCCACAACCAGCACAGGACGACGATGGGGATGACGGCGAGCGAAATGGGCCGCACCATGACGGCCAGTCCGAGCAGCACGCCGCAGCCCACGATGCGCAGGGTGGTGAAGGCGGCGTCCCAGGGCCGCGAGAGCAGCAGGGCCAGGAAGGCGAGGAACAGGGCGTTGTACAGCGTCTCGCCCAGCAGCGCCCCCGTGTGGAAGATCAGGTTTGGGTACAGCGCGTACAGGACCGCCCCCACGAGGGCCGCCGTGGTGCCGGCGAGCCGCCGGGTGACCGAGGCCACCAGCCCCACCGACGCGGCACCCAGGCCGGCCTGGACGAACCCGGCCGCCATCCACGGCTGATCGGTGAACGGCTTGCTGGCCCAGGTGATGATCCCGAGGAACCAGGGATAGCCGGGCGGGTAGTAGGCCGTCGCCTGCCGGGTGAGCGGCTCGGTCATGCCGTGGCCCGCGGCGATCTCCCGGGCGTAGCCGAGGTAGCGGGCCGGGTCGAGGAACATGGCGTTGCCGGCGGTGGACGGCTCGCGCGTGGCCCACAGGACCCAGGCCACGCGCAGGGCGAGGCCCACAAGGATCACGACCGCCAGGAGGCGACGGTACGTGCGGTCGGTCACGACGAGGTGGCGGAGCGGCCCATGCGGCTGCGGACGCCCCACGTGGTGACCCGCGCCATCGACTCGGCCATGATCCGCACCGACATCTTCGAGGTGCCGTACTCCCGGTCCACGAACGTGATCGGGATCTCCTCGAGCCGCAGCCCGGCCTGCACCATCCGGAGGGCGACCTCGCTCTGGAAGGCGTACCCGTTGGCGCGGGTGGAGTCGATGTCGATGGCCTCCAGCGTGGAGGCCCGGTACGCCCGGAACCCGCCGGTGGCGTCCTTGATGCCGAGCTGCAGGACGCCCGCCGTGTAGCGGTTGCCGTACTTCGAGAGCATCCGGCGGTGGAGCGGCCACCCGGGCGTGGAGCCGCCCGGCACGTACCGGCTGCCGATGGCGCAGTCGACGCCGTCGCGCACGGCGTCGAGCAGCGTGGGGATCATGGCCGGGTCGTGCGAGAAGTCGCAGTCCATCTGGACGATGACGTCGTACCCCTGGTCGAGGCCCCAGCGGAACCCCTGGCGGTACGCCGCCCCGAGCCCCTCCTTGCCCCGACGGTGCAGCACGTGGACCCGCCCGAGCTCGGCCGCGGTCTTCTCGGCGAGGTCGCCGGTGCCGTCGGGGCTGTTGTCATCGCACACCAGCAGGTCGCACTCGGGAGCAGCGGATCGCACGGCCCGCAGGAAGCGGTCGACGTTGGCCGCCTCCTGGTAGGTGGGCACGCAGACCAGTGTTCGCACGAGGGGCGAGGCTAGTTGTCAGCTGCTCCCGGTCGGACACTGGCCGTCGGCCGTCTTGCGCCGGTAGACCTCGAAGAACACCCGGTCTCCCTCGCCGTAGTCGCCCACCTTGCAGAAGTCGCGCCGCACGACCTCGTTGGGCTCGTCCGGGCCGTTGATCCGGGAGTCGTTGGGCTCGTCCCAGGCGTCCCACACGTGGCTGAGGATCAGCCAGTCCGATGCCGCCACCTCGTCGGCCAGCCCCGAGTCCGGCGCGTTGGCCATGCCCGGATCCATCTCGATGTAGCGCGTCCCCGGCTCCATGTCGGGCAGCAGGTAGTAGAGGTACGCGTCGGAGTAGGGCGTCTTGCGGAGATCGGCGGTCCCGACGAACAGCTTCTGGCCCGGCTCCATCTGCGGCCCGATCTCCTCGAGCATCTGCTGGGCCACGGGGGCGATGTCGGCCGCGCCCAGGTAGAAGGTGCGGCCGTCGTAGGTGACCGGATAGCCGAACACGTTGCCGTTGGCGCTCTGCTTGGCGAGGTCGAGGTAGGTGCGGGCCGTGAAGTGCGGGATGACCACCAGCGGGATCTGCGCGATGACGCCGACCGTGATGGTGCCCGACCAGCGGCGGACCGCCGGGACCCGGACGTGCTGCAACGCCTCGCACACCGCGGCGGGCAGGAAGGCGAGCGTGACGCAGCTGACCCACGCCAGGTGGGTGGTGTCGGCGCGCTGCAGCGCCTGGGGCATGAGGCCGAGGCCGAGGAGGCCGACGGTGAGCAGCACGCGGGGCCGCCACTCCCCCGGCTCCGCCCGCACGCGCCACCAGCCCATGCCGACGATGAACGCGGTGGCGAGAGGCAGCAGGAAGAACCAGACGAACGCCTGGGCGGGCGAGCGGAGCGCGGGCAGCGGCCACGGCTGCGGGCGCAGCAGCGCCACCTTCTGGAGGGCGCCGTCGAAGGTGTCCCACGACGGGGGCCGCGGCAGCGACCGGCCGCCGCGCAGGTCGAACACCGGCTCCAGGAACATGCCGCGGATGGCGTTGCCCGGACCGCTGATGGCCAGGTGCACCAGGTACAGCGACACCACCGGCACGGCACCGAGCAGCCAGCGCTTCCACCGACCCCACCCGAGCCCGGCCATGAGGCCGAGGGTGGCCAGACCGGTGGCCACGATGGCGTCCGGTCGGAACAGCAGCGCCAGCCCGGCCAGGGCGCCGCTGCCCACCAGCAGGCGACCGGCGTGCTTCTCGGCGAGGGCGTTGGGCGGAGCCACGCCGCTGGTGAGCCAGCGACGAGCGCGGAGGCCGACCCACACGGACGCCACGATGAACGCCACCGCCCCGTCCCAGGCCAGCGCGGTCAGACCGATGGCGGTGGTGGTGAGCAGGACCCCGAACACGCCGGCGGTGGTGGCGACCCGGCGGCCCCACGGCCACGCCAGGGCCATGACCCCGAACACGATGCCGGCCAGCTGGGCCAGGCCGAAGACCCGCTCCGCCGTGATGGAGACGCCGACCAGCTTGTACCAACCGGCCAGCGCCCAAAGCGACCCGGGCCCGTACAGGTGCAGGAAGTCCTTGTGGGGGACGTCGCCGGCCAGGATCCGCTCCGGGAAGACCAGCATGAAGCCCTCCTCCATCGGAGGGCCCTGGTAGCGCAGGAGCGCCCGCATCGGGATGGCCAGCACCACCGCCACGATGACGATGGAGAGCACCGACTGCCACGTGAGGTGGCGCTCCGCCCAGGCCGGCGGCTCGTCGGTGCTCGCCTCGAGGTCGTCGGCGGGTGCGGTGGTGTCGGTCATGGGGTCTCGGCGGTGACGGGCTCGGGGGTGGGGTCGGGCGCGGGATCGGGCGCCGCCGGTGGGTTGCGTCGGGGCAGGAGGGCGTCGATGGTGACGGCGGCACCGACGATGACGACCAGGTCGCCGACCGTCCGGAAGCGGATGTGACCGTAGACGGCCACCGCGGTGAGGGTCACCATCGCGAGCATCGTGACCAGCGGCCAGACCATCACCCGTCGGCGGCGCAGGATCACCAGGCCGGCGATGCCCGGGATGACGATCAGCCGCCACAGCCACAGGCCCCGCACCGACCACTCGTACGGACGGCCCTCGAACACGAGGACCTTGGCGTTGGTCTCGCCGTAGCGGAGGTCCCACACCCGGGCGACGCGGGCCGCGGCCACGGCGGGCCACCGGTCGGTGTGCTCCTTGGCGTACTCGCGGCCCAGCTCGCCCCAGCCCTTGGCGCGCTGCGACTCGTCCCCCGGCGGGTCGGCTGGGAGGCCCTCCGCCACCCGCCGCTCGCGCTCCCGCTCCTGGCAGTTGAACGACCAGTAGCCGATGAGGCTCCCCGAGTAGACGTCCGGGCAGTTGGCGTAGAACAGCACCTCTTCGCTGTTGGTGGACACCGGCACCGGCTCCTCGAACTGCACGAGGTTGCGGATGGTCCACGGCGCGAGGATCCCGAGGGCCACCACGCCCATGAGGCCAGCGTGCAGCCACCACCGCGGAGCGAGCTTCCGTCCCGAGATGGCGAGCGGCAGGCAGAGGAACGGCAGCAGGAAGATGGCCTCGCCGCGGGTCAGGATCGCCCCGCCCACCGCAGCACCCACCAGGCCGGCTCGCAGGTACGACGGCTGGTCCTTCCAGCGGTAGGCCAGCACCAGGGCCAGGCCCACCATCGCGGTGTAGAGGCCCTCGGGCCAGAGGCTGCCGTCGATGATGAACAGGTTCGGGTAGATGGCCACCAGGACGGCCGCCGCCACCCCGGCCCGGTCCCCGGCCAGCCGTCGGGCCAGCAGTGCGGCCACCACGATGACCGCCACGCCGGCCAGCGCCGCCATCGTCTTGTGGGAGAGGTAGCTGCGGGCGCCGAGGAGCGAGGCCGGCGTCAGCCACAGCGTGAACAGCGGCGGGTGGATGGCCGAGGGCACGAAGCGGCCCTCGGTGAGCCACTGGATCGGCTCCCCGAAGCCGACGCCGTCGGCCAGCATGTTGGCCTGGGCGTGGTAGTAGAACGGGTCGCCGTTGCCCGGGTTGCGCTCCATGATGGTGCCGAAGGTGACGATCCGGGTGGCGAAGCTCACCAGGGACACGGCCCACACGCCGCCCAGGAAGAAGCCGAGCGGCTTCTCCTTGTACCGCAGCGCGGGCCGCTCCACGAGGTACCAGCTGATGGTGGACAGCAGCACGGTGACCGCCACGGTCCACAGCAGCGTGGTCCAGAACGGCACGTTGAACTGCATGCCCGGGTGGCGAGCCGGGTCGGGCCCGCCCGGCGTGAACGGACTGCTGACCCACCGCCCGATGACCAGGATCTGCCACAGGTAGATCCCGTAGGAGATCCGCCCGAGGAACTGCATCGGCGGCGTGGCCAGGAACCAGCGCCAGCCGCCGCCGGCCGACCGCCCGAACACGCAGGGGAGCACGAGGGTCAGGGCGATGGCGAGGTACGAGAGGTGCCGGACGAACTCCCCCACCTGTCCGTAGCTGAGATCCGTGCGCGACAGCCCGAACGCGTACCCGGTGAGCCACAGGACCACGAGGCCCACGGCGACGGACAGCCCCGCCGCACCCGGCCGCCCGTAGACGGCGTCGAGCCGGCGGCCGATGAGCCGTCCCGGGCCCCGATCGTCGCGCTCGACCACGATGGCGGCCACCGCCATGCCGGCAGCGAACATGTCGAAGTGGTTGGGCAGCCACGCCCCGAGCTGCGTGTAGGTGCTGCCGTGGTCCACGCCCCGGTCGTAGGGGTGGGTGAGCAGCACCATGGCCAGCCGGTACAGCTGGGCGATGGCCACCATCGCGCCGAGGGCGAACCACTGGCGCCGGAGCCGTCGGGGCCGGTCGCCCGGGTTGCGGCGGTTGCGGCGGGCCACGGCCCACACGAACACCGGGAGGAACAGGTAGAAGGCCATCTCGGTGGCCAGCGTCCAGGCCTGCGGGAACGGGCCGGCCAGGCTGTCGTGCCAGTACACCTGCGTGAAGGTGAGGAACCGGGCCATCGTCCACAGCGGCACGCTGGTGGTCCCGACCGCCGCCGGGTCGAACCCGGTGGTCGGCATCACCAGGCCCACGGCCGGGGCGAACAGGAACGACGCCACCACCACGACCCAGTACAGGGGCACGATGCGCAGCAGGCGGTGCCGGAAGTACCGACGGATGCTGGGCAGCGGCTCGTCGCGGAGCAGGGCCCGGACGAAGGGGCGGTACAGCAGGTAGCCCGACAGCACGAAGAAGACGGCCACGCCGACGTCGAGCCGGGCGAGCAGGCCGCCGAACGGACCCCGGTTGCCCATGGCGTTGAGCGACACGTGGGTGACCAGCACCGCCAGGGCGGCAACGGCCCGGAGGCCTTCGAGCTGGGGGTTGCGGCTGCGCAGCGACCCCGGTTCCGCAGGGGCGTCCGCCGCGGCGGTGGTCGTCGCAGCCATCGGCGATCATCCTAGATCGCGCCCCCTGGCTACCCTGGCTCCCCGTGCCCGCCGACGACCCCGCCGACGCTCGCCGCGGGGATCGCCGCTGGCTGCTGATCGCCGTCGTCGTCGCCATCCCGATCCTGGTCCTGATCGGCGCCCTCGCCCAGCGCACCTGGTACCCGACGGGCGACCAGGCGCAGGCGGAGCTGCGGATGCTGTCGCTGCCGGGGCACCCGCCCCTGGTGGGTGCGGCGGGCCGCATCGCCGACGAGCAGTTCCGCCAGGGCAACCACCCCGGCCCGCTCATGTTCTGGACCACCTGGCCGGCGTACCGGGCCCTCGGCGGTTCGTCCTGGGCGTTCGAGGCGGCCACCGCGCTGGTCAACGTGGCCTGGCTGGCGCTGTCGGTGTGGCTGGTGAAGCGCCGGGCCGGCATCGGGGCCTGCGCCTGGTACGGGTTCGTGGCCCTGGTCCTGATCGGCGGCTTCGGACTCGACGCGCTGTCGCAGCCGTGGAACCCGTGGGTGGCGCTGCTCCCGTTCGCGGTCCTGCTGCTGGCCACCTGGTCCGCGATCGAGGGCGACCGGTGGGCGCCGGTGATCGCCACCGCGGCCGGGAGCTACGCGCTCCAGGGCCACATCGGCTACCTCCCGCTGGTGATCCCGCTGGTGGGCGTGGCGCTGGTCGCCCCGCTGGTGCGGTGGTGGCGGGCGCCCCGTGCCCGGCCGGCGCCGGACGATGCCGATGCCGACGGCGGGCCCGCCGCCCGCCCGAGCGCCGGGTGGTGGGCCGTGCCGCTGGGCGTGGCCGTGCTGGTGGCCCTGGTCGCGTGGTCCGGGCCCCTGTACGACCTGGCCACCAACCACCCCAGCAACGTGTCGAAGCTCATCGCCAACTTCTCCACGCCGTCGGACCCGCCGATCGGGCTGAAGGCCGGCATCGAGGCGGTGTTCCAGAGCACCGGGCCCACCGGCTCCTGGGTGTGGGGCGGCGCGGCGGTGGAGGGCTCGGCGTGGCCCGGGAAGCTGTTCCTCCTGGCCTGGGCGGTGGTCGCCGTCCTGGTGGCCGTCCGGGGAGAGCGCCCGGCCCTGAGCCGCTTCAACGCCCTGCTCGCGGCGACCCTGCTGGTGGGCATGTTCGCCGTGTCCCGCATCTTCGGGTCGCTGTACCTCTACACGTTCCGCTGGATCGTGGTGATCGTGGCGTTCCAGGTGTTCACCCTGGGCTGGGGCCTCGCCACGCTGCTCCCCCGGCCATCGCCCGTCGCCCAGCGGCGCCTGGCCGGCGCAGCCATCATCGGCCTGGGGCTCCTCAGCGGCGTCACCGCGGTGCGCATCTCCCGCCAGGAGATCCCCTACGACCAGTCGTGGCGGTCCGAGCAGGCGCTGGCCCCGGTGGTGGCGTCGAAGCTGGACCCGGACCAGCGCTACCTCGTGCAGTGGGACGATCCGGCCTACCTCGGTGGCCTCGGCTTCGGCCTGATCCTCGACCTCGAGCGGCGCGGCTTCACCGTGGGCGGCCAGCCGCAGTACGACGCCGCCATCGAGCCCCACCGCGTCATGTGCACGGGGGACTTCGATGCCGTCATCACGGTGGTCACCGGGGAGAACCACATCGCCGCCTGGCGCCAGCGCGACGGCATCACCGAGCTGGCCGCCACCGACCCCCGAGACGACCCCGAGGCGTGGAACCGCACCGCCGACGAGCTGGTCGACGTGCTGAACGAGCAGCGGGACCCCGGCGACCCCGAGGTGACCCGGGAGAGCCTGGAGAACAGCCTGAACCTCCTGCTGCTGGCCCCCGGGCAATCGCAGCAGGTGGTGGACCTGGCGTCAGACCTGGTCCTGGGCGGTGTGCCCAGCGCCGTCTTCCTCGACGAGCGGGACCAGGCCACCGTCGCGCCCCTCGAGGCCGTCGACCTCAGCAGCACCCACAGCAGCCACCCCTGCGGGCGCTGACGGCTCCCGCCGCAGGGCGGCCACGATGTCGAACGCCCCGAGCGCGGCCAGCACCACGACGGCCGGCTCGGCGGCGGCGCGGAACCGGGGGTTGCCGTAGGTGAAGGCGACGATGACCACGACCGCCGCCGGGGGGACCACCAGCATCCACCGCTCCCATGACCGGGTGCGCCGGACCGACGACACCGCCAGGCCCACGATGCCCACCAGCGCCAGGAGCTGGAACGACCGGGTGCCGCGCCCGTCCCACAGGGGGTTGCGGCCCTCGGCTCCGGCGAAGTTCCGCTGCTGCTCGAACTGGTACAGGCCGAACGTCCGGCCGAGGCGGGCCGCCATGACGCCGGGCAGCTGGCCGAGGTGATCCCGGGTGTAGGTGAGGCCGCTCGACCGCAGCTTCGCCGCCGCCTGGGCCTCGTTGTCCGACGAGAGGTCGAAGCCGGCGAAGCAGCCGGCGCGCGCGGCATCGGCGTCGTTGCCGTCGAGCGACACGTTGGTGACCCACAGGCCCTTGAACTGCCCCGAGTAGGCGGCGTCGCAGTTGGCTCCCTGCGACACGGACCCGGAGTTGTTGGAGAGCGGCACCACCTCGCCGTCGAAGACCACCAGGTTGCGCACCGTCCACGGCACCAGCACCAGGACCAGCACGCCGACCCCCAGCGCGAACCGGCCGAGACGGGGTCGCCAGGCATCGGTGGTGCGCCACGCCACCATCGCCATCAGCGCCGGTCCCATCAGCAGGAACTCCGAGCGCACGAAGCAGCCGAGGCCGGCCACGGCGCCGAGCCCGATCCACCGCCAGCGGTCGGGCCGGTCCACCACGGCGAGGGCCGCCAGGACCAGCGCCGCACCCATGAACGCCGCCAGCGGCTCGGCCATGAGGGACACGTCGTTGTTCCAGAGCCCCGGGTGGACCGCCGCGAGCAGGGCGGCCAGGTACCCGACGCCGTCGCCGCCCAGCCGGCGCCCGATCAGGCCGATGAGCCCCACCGTGAGGGCACCGATGCCGCAGAGCAGGGCCCGCTGCGACGTCTCCGACGATGCCCCCGCCTTGGTGGCCACGGCCAGCACGACCGCCAGACCCGGCGGGTACTCGGCCGTCTCGATCTCGGCGCCGCCGTCGGCGAACTCGTAGGGGCGGATGTAGCCCCGGCCCTCGGCCAGGTTCTCCGCCAGGAGGTGGTACGCCCGGGCGTCGCCCAGGATCGGCACGTCGGGGGCGCTGTTGCGCAGGGCGTCGATGCGGATGACGAAGCCCACCAGCACCAGCAGGCCCAACAGGACGGCGGTGCGGGCGGGAGGCAGGATCCGGCGCGGCGCCGGCTGGGCCTCGGCGGTCACTTCCCCCGGAGGCGGATGCGCAGGAGGATCCAGAGCGCGGCGACGCCGTCGGTCCACTGGATCTTCTTGCCCTCCTCGCGCCCGCGGGCCCGGTAGGAGATCGGCACCTCGAAGATCCGCTCCTTCATGGTGAGGAGCTTGCCGGTGAGCTCGGCCTCGATGCCGAAGCCGTTGGACTTGAGGTCGACCTTGCGCCAGTGGCCGGTGGGCGCCACCTTCAGGCAGGTCTCGATGTCGGTGAGCCAGGCGTCGAACAGGAACGACGCCCACAGCGCCAGCATCTTGTTCCCCAGCACGAACCAGAACGAGTAGGCCGCGTGGCCGCCGTAGGAACGGGCGCCGTAGACCACCTTGGCCTCGCCGTTGAGGATGGGCTGGAGCAGCGCCGGGAAGTCCGCCGGGTCGTACTCCAGGTCTGCGTCGAGGATGGTGAGCAGCTCGCCCTTGGCCTCCTTGATGCCCCGTCGCAGCGCTGCGCCCTTGCCCTGGTTGGGGTTCTGGACGTACAGGGTGACGGCGCCGGACTCGACGAGGTCGGCGATGGTGTCGGTGCAGCCGTCGGTGGAGCCGTCGTCGACGACCACCACCTCGGTCTCCACCGGCATGGTGACGTCCAGCAGCCGGTCGAGCGCGACCCGCAGGGTCTCCCGCTCGTTGTACACGGGCATGACGATGGTCAAAGAGGTCATCTGGGGCTCCGCCGGGGTCAGTGCGGCCACGTGGCCGGGTCGTGCTTGAAGAGCGGCTGCGTCAGGAAGCCCAGCTTCGCCAGGATCAGCGCCTTGATGATGAGGTTGCGGACGAAGTACGGCAGCGACGCCGCCTGCCGCGCCACGTTGCGCACCCGCTCCTTGGAGGTGAGCGGCTCGCGGCGGTAGTGGGTCATCGACTCCGAGCGGCCGAGGTAGCGCCACTCCGGGCTGGTGAGCAGCGAGACGCCGATCGCGCCGGTGACGCCGACCGACGAGAACGAGTCGTGGATGAGGAGGTCGCCGCCGGGGCGGACCTTGGCGCTCCAGCGCTTGATGTCGTCGAGGGCCGGCTTGAAGCGGTGCGCACCGTCGATGTACAGCAGGTCGATCTCGCCGGGGACGTCGGCCAGGGCGTCGTGGGAGAACTTGCGCACGTGGCGAACGCGGTCGCGGACGCCGGCGGCCTCCAGGTTGGCGTTGAACACGTCGTGGTCCTCCGACGCCTGCTCCTCGAAGCCCTCGAACTCGTGGGGGCCGCGATCGTTGCCGGCGTGGGGATCGATGGCGACCAGCTCCACGCCCGGCTCGGCCGCCGACGCCAGCACCACCATCGAGCGGCCCCGGAAGGAGCCGATCTCCACGATGGTCCGACCCGGGCGGACCGTCCGGGCGCAGGTCCACAGGCGCCGGGCCTGTCCCGGTGTCATCCACCCCTCGACGTCGGCGACGGCCACCTGGACCTCGTCGAAGGTGGTGGCGGGGGACGTGGACATCAGCGAGCCTCCGGGCGGTCTGCAGCCTGGTGAGAGGTGGTGGGGCGTGGGCCGGCACTAGGGTGCCTCCGAGCCCATCGAGGGCATCGACCGGCGAGCATCGTACTGCACACCCCTTCCTCGCCCCGCACCCCACCACCGTGACCGACACCCCCGACCCACGCCAGAAGCTCGGAGACCTCGCCGCCGCCGCGGGGATCCGTCGCATCCACATGCTCGCCTGGCGCGACCTCGATGACGTCGAGGCGGGCGGCTCCGAGGTGCACGCCGCCGAGGTGGCTCGGCGCTGGGCCGAGGCCGGGATCGAGGTCGTGCTGCGCACGTCGTACGCCCAGGGCCATCCGCCCACCGCCAAGCGCGACGGGTACCAGGTCATCCGCAAAGCCGGCCGCTACCTGGTCTTCCCCCGGGCCGCCGCCAGCGAAGCCGCTCACCGCTACGGCAAGCGCGACGCCCTGGTGGAGATCTGGAACGGCATGCCGTTCTTCTCGCCGCTGTGGGCCACCGGTCCCCGCATCGTCTTCCTGCACCACGTGCACGCCGACATGTGGAAGATGGTCCTCCCGCCGAACCTCGCCCGCATGGGCGACACGCTGGAGCGCCAGATCGCCCCCCGCATCTACCGGAGCTCCCGCATGGTGACGCTTTCGCCCTCCTCGAAGGAGGAGATGCTCGAGATCGGGTTCAAGGACGACCTGGTGGAGATCGTGCCCCCCGGCGTCGACGCCCACTTCCGCCCGGGCGGCACCCGCAGCGCCACCCCGCACATCGTCGGCGTGGGACGCCTCGTCCCCGTGAAGCGCTTCGACCGCCTCATCCGGGCCGTGGTCGACGCCCGGCGCTCGGCCCCGGAGCTGGAGCTGACCCTGGTGGGCACCGGCCCCGACCGTGCCGATCTGGAGGCCCTCGTCGAGGAGCTCGACGCCGGCTCGTTCGTGCACTTCGCCGGCCGCGTCAGCGACGAGGAGCTCGTCGCTATCTACCAGTCGGCCTGGGCGGTGGCGTCGGCCTCGGTCCGTGAGGGTTGGGGCATGACGCTCACCGAAGCCGCCGCCTGCGGCACCCCGGCCGTCGCCACCCGGATCCCCGGCCACGTCGACGCCCTCGCCGAGGGCACCAGCGGCCTGCTGGCCGACGACCAGGCCGACCTCGCCCGTCAGATCGCCCGCATCGCCACCGATGCACCGCTGCGGGAGCGGCTGACCAGCGGCGCGCTGCAGCACGCCGGGCACTTCACCTGGGACGCCACCGCCACCCGGATCATGGAGATCCTCGTGGACGAGGCGCTGGGCCGTCCCGGGCTCCGGCGCCCCGGCGCGAAGGGTTGAGCCGGGCGTTCCGGCAGCGCCTCCGCGAGGCGGTGCCCACGGCCGTCCTGGCCGTCGTCATCTACGTCCCGCTGCTCCTCACCAAGCCGGGACGGGTCGGCGCCGACACCAAGACCTACCTGTACCTGGACCCGGGCCGGATGCTCGGCCGGGCCACCAGCATGTGGGACCCGAACATCGGGATGGGCACGGTCACCCACCAGAACATCGGCTACCTCTGGCCCATCGGCCCCTGGTACTGGTTCGCCGACATCCTGGGCATGCCCGACTGGGTGGCCCAGCGCCTGTGGCTGGGAACGATCCTCTTCGCCGCCGGCGTCGGCGTCCGCTTCATGCTCAAGGCGCTCGGGCAGGAGGGCCCCCACGTCACCGCGGCCACCTTCGTCTACGCGCTGACGCCGTACGTGCTGTCTCTGGCCGCCCGGCTGTCGGTCATCCTCCTCCCCTACGCCGGTCTGCCGTGGATGATCGGGCTGGCCGCGCTGGCCCTGCGGAAGGGGGGTTGGCGCTACCCGGCGCTCTTCGGGCTAGTGGTCGCCACCATCGGCAGCGTCAACGCCACCGCCCTGATCCTGGCCGGCGTGGGCCCGATCCTGTGGATCGCCCACGAGGTGATCGTCACCCGGGAGGCCCGGTTCCGCGACGCCCTGATGACGGTCTTCCGCATCGGCGTCATGACCATCGGCTGCTCCCTGTGGTGGCTGGCCGGTCTCTGGGCGCAGGGCGGGTACGGCATCGAGATCCTCCGCTACACGGAGACGGCGGAGACGGTGGCCACCGCATCGCTGTCGCTCGAGGTGCTGCGGGGCCTCGGCTACTGGTTCTTCTACGGCGAGGACCGCTTCGGTCCCTGGATCGCCCCGTCCCGCTCCTACACGCAGCGCATCGACGTCCTGCTCCTCACGTACGTGCTGCCGGTGCTGGGCCTCATCGGCGCCGCCGTCACCCGCTTCCGGGAGCGCACCTTCTTCCTGCTCCTGCTGGTGGTGGGCCTGTTCCTGGCCGTCGGCGCCCACCCGTGGGACGACCCCTCACCCGCCGGGTCCGTGGTGAAGGCCTTCCTGGAGTCCGACATCGGCCTGTCGATGCGGAGCCTCCCTCGCGCCGCGCCCCTCGTGGTGCTGGCGATGGCGGTGTTCACCGGGTCCCTGGTCGCGGCGGTCACGCGCAACCACC
>CALANQ010000504.1 GCA_937926025.1 uncultured Acidimicrobiales bacterium | reverse complement strand
GGTGCAGTCGCGCCACCGTCACCTAGGCGGGCTCGGGCTCGGGGTCGGGCTTGGCCAGGAACAGCTCGGCCACGATGGGCGGCAGGTCGCCGTCGCTGCGCTGCTCGAGGATGTACCACTCCTGCCCGAACACGTAGGCGAAGATCTCGTCGGGCATGGCCGCCATGAAGTGGTCCGGCCCGATCTGGCTGGCGTGCGACAGCATCGACGCCCGCTTGCGATCGGTGACCGACGCCGCATCGACGTAGTGGGTGAGCTCGGATTCGGGCTTGCCGAACGTGACGGCCGCCTCGACCCCCTCCTCCGCGGTGAGGCCCTCCGGGGGCTGCTCCTCCTCGGTGGGGTTGGGCACCTCGATGCCCATCTCCTGCGCCAGGGCCCACGCCCGGTTGATGAGGTCCCGGTTCATGGTGCCCTGCACCACCACCGGCACGTCGGCCAGCTCCGCCGCCCGCATGCCCACCCGGTGGACCTGGATGTGGTCCGGGTGGCCGTAGCCGCCGTTGTCGTCGTAGATGGTGATGACGTCGGGCTGCTCCTCTTCGAGGATGACGGCCAGGCGCCGGGCGGCGTGCTCCACGTCGGCCTGCCAGAATGAGCCGGCCACGTCGTTGGTGGCCTCGCCCATCATCCCGGAGTCCATCCAGCCGAGGAACTCCACGCGGTCCACCCCGAGGACCTCGGCCGAGCGGAACACCTCGGCCGTACGGCGCAGGGCGAGCTGCTCGCCGTCGCCGAGGACGCCGGGGACGGGCTCCCCCAGCTCGCCGCGGGTGCCGAACACCAGCACGGTCCGATGCCCGCCATCGTGCGCGAGGGCGAGCGTGCCGCCCGACGCGATGGACTCGTCATCGGGATGGGCGTGGAAGCTGACGATGGTTCCCATGGGCCAGCAACCTACCGGCAGGGGCTGACAGTCCGACCCGATCGGGTGAGATCCGGCCGCCGACCGGCTAGGCGATGGCCTTGGCCTCGCGCAGCTCGGCGATGCGCTCCGGGCTGAGGCCCCAGGCCTCGAGCACCTCGTCGGTGTGCTGGCCGGCGTGGGGCGGCGGACGCTCGATGCTGCCCGGCGTGCGGCTGAAGCGGGGAGCCGGCGCCGGCTGGACCAGCCCGGCCACGGTGGTGAACGTCTCCCGCTCTGCGATGTGGGGGTGCTGGGGCGCCTCGTCCATGGCCAGGACCGGGGCGAAGCACACGTCGGTGTGCTCCATCAGCTCGCACCACTCGTCGCGGGTCTTGGTCTTGAAGACCTCGGCGAAGCGCTCCTTGAGGGCCGGCCACTGGGTCTTGTCCATCTGCTTCGGCAGCGACTCGGGGTCGATGCCGGTGAGGCGCAGCAGCTCCGCGTAGAACTGCGGCTCGATCGACCCGATGGACACGTACTTGCCGTCGGCGGTCTCGTAGGTGTCGTAGAAGTGGGCGCCGGTGTCGAGCATGTTGGTGCCCCGCTCGTCGGCCCAGATGCCCATGTGCTTGAACGACCAGGTCATGGTCATGAGGCTGGCGGCGCCGTCGATCATGGCGGCGTCGATCACCTGGCCCTCGCCGGACCGGGCCACCTCCACCAGGGCGGCGCACACGCCGAAGGCGAGCATCATGCCGCCGCCGCCGAAGTCGCCGACGAGGTTGAGCGGCGGGGTGGGCTGCTCGCCCGCCCGCCCCAGCGGCTCCAGCGCCCCGGCCAGGGCGATGTAGTTGATGTCGTGGCCGGCGGCGGAGGCGTAGGGACCCTCCTGGCCCCAGCCGGTCATGCGGCCGTAGACCAGCTTCGGGTTGCGCTCCAGGCAGACGTCGGGGCCGAGGCCGAGGCGTTCCATGACCCCTGGGCGGAAGCCCTCGACCAGCACGTCGGCACCGGCGATGAGGTCCAGCACGGTGGCCACCCCGTCGGGGTGCTTGAGGTCGACGGCCACGGACCGCCGGCCCCGGGCGAGGATGTCGGCCGGCGGCTCGGCGCCCGGCGCCTGGCCGAACGCGTTGACCCCCGACGACCGGTCGATGCGGATCACATCGGCGCCCAGGTCCGCGAGGAGCATGGCGCCGTACGGACCGGGGCCGATGCCCGCGATCTCGACGACCTTGATGCCGCTGAGCGGTCCGGAACCCATCAGGCGACCCGGTTCGCGAGGCCGGCGATGGCGTCGGCCATGCGCGTCCAGTGCGGTCGGGGCAGGTCGTGGGCCATGTCGTCGATGGCCAGGAAGTCGGCCCCGGCGATGAGCTCGGCCGTGCGCTGGCCGCCGCTGAAGCCGACGAGCTTGTCCTGGCGGCCGTGGATGACCAGCGCCGGCAGGTCCAGGCGGGCCAGGCCCTCGGCACGCGAGCCCGAGGCGAGGATCGCGAGCAGCTGGTGGCCGACGGCCTCGGGGTTGAACCCGTTCTCGTAGGCCTGCTCGGCGATCTGGCGGGCCCGGTCCTCGTCGAAGTGCTCGGCGCAGCTGATGGCCCGGTGGACCTCGATGCCGTTGGCGATGATGCCGTCGCGATCCGTGGCCACCGGCTTGAGCAGGACGCTCGTGAGCTCCGGCGACGCCTCGCCCACGCCCGGCTCGCCGGTGGTGGACATGATCGAGGTGAGGGTGGCGACCCGGGTCGGGTGCTCGATGGCCAGGGCCTGGGCGATCATGCCGCCCATCGAGGCGCCGACCACGTGGGCCGACTCCACGCCGAGGTGCTTCAGCAGCCCGGCGGCATCGGCGGCCATGTCGGAGATGAAGTACGGCACCTTCGACGTGTCGCCGCCGAACACCTCCATCACCGTGGCGCCCACGTCGAGGCCGGGGGTCTCGATCCAGGTCGACCCTCCGACGTCGCGGTTGTCGAACCGCACCACGTGGAAGCCGCGGGCGACGAGCAGGGCGCAGAACCCCTCGTCCCACATGACTCGCTGGGCGCCGAGGCCCATGATCAGCAGCAGGGTGGGGTTCGACGGATCGCCGAAGGTCTCGTAGGCGAGGTCGATCCCGTTGGACGCAGCAGTAGGCACGTCGGTCATGGTGCCACACTTGACCGGTCGGTCAAGGGTTGGTCGCGGCGCCGCCGATCAGCTGCGCAGCCAGGCCGCGGTGGCGGCGTCGAGCCGCCTTGCCCGGTCGCCCGCGACCGCCTCGGCGAGCGCCTGGTCCACCGCCGCCACCGTGGCGTCGAGCCCATCGGAGATGACGGCGTCGGCGATGCCGAACCCGGCCAGGTCCTCGGCCGTGAGCCGCAGGAGCGGTGCCACCTCGGGCGCCTTCGCGGCATCGCGCTCGAGGATGGCCGCCGCGCCCTCGGGCCCGATCACCGAGAAGATGGCCCCTTCCTGGATGAGCAGCCGGTCCGCCGCCGACAGCGCCTGGGCGCCGCCGCTGCCGCCCTCGCCCACGCACACCGACACCGTGGGCACCAGTGCCGCGGCCATGGCCGCGTGGGTGCTGGCGATGGCCCGGGCGATGCCCTGGTTCTCCGCCTCCGGCGTGAGCGCGGCGCCGGGCGTGTCGACGAAGGTGACGATGGGGAGGCCGAGCCGCCCGGCGAGGGCGATGCCCCGGCAGGCCAGCTCGTACCCGGCCGGCTGGGGCTGGCCGCCACCGGCGTAGCGGTCCATGGCGATGACCACCGACCGGCGGCCGCACGTGGTGGCCAGCGCCACCCGCATGGCCGGATCGGACCCCTCCCCCAGCTCGGTCCAGCTGGTGGTCGCCGCCGCCGCCACCTGCATGCCGCTCGGACGGCCGAGCCGACGCGAGGTGAGCACCGCGGTCCACGCCGGATCCGTGCCCGGGGGCGGCGGCGCCGGCTGCTTGGTGGGGACCGGGGCCCGGGTGGGCTTCAACGGCCGGTCCTCCCGGCCCAGGGCGGCGTGGATCCACGACAGCACGGCATCCGGGTCCACCACGGCGTCGACGATGTGCGCCTCCAGCGCCGTCTCCGCCGAGTGCGACGTGCCCTCGACGGTGCGCCCGGAGGTCTGCTCCACCACACGCGGCCCGGCGAAGCCCATCATCGTGCCCGTCTCCGCGATGCGGAGATCGGTGAGCGAGCCGTACGAGGCGAACACGCCGCCGGTGGTGGGCGTCCGGTGCACGGCGATGGACAGGAGCCCGGCCGCGTGGTGCCGGTTCACCGCGGCGGCGGTGCGGGACAGCTGGATCAGCGACAGCATCCCCTCCTGCATCCGCGCCCCGCCGGAGCGGGTGACCACCACCACCGGCAGACGGCGCTGGGTAGCGCGGTCGAAGGCCCGCACCACCTTCTCGCCGTGCACCAGCCCCATCGACCCGCCGATGACGTCGAAGTCGCACTCGACCAGCACGAAGCCGTCGGCCAGGCCGGTGCGCACCGACTCGCCGTCCATGGCTGCGACCTTGTCGGCGTAGCCCGGGAAGCCCAGCGGATCGCCGCTCCGCAGCTCCTGGTCCCACTCCTCGATCAACGCCGTCAGCATCGGACCAGCCTGCCAGACCCCCAGGTCAGGCCCCGCAACCGGAATCGTCGTGACGGACCCGCTTCCCCAGCGATTCCCCTCCCGTTCACCTGTTCACAGCGCCGAAACGAAGGGTTGCCTACGATGCCCGGGTTTCCGGTCCAACCACCGGCCCAGACCCAGGAGCACCGATGCAACCCGTTCGCAAGCACCACCTCGTCGCCTTCGGCCTCGCCGGGGCGCTCCTCTTCAGCGCCGCCGCATGCGGCAGCTCCGACTCCAGCAGCAGCTCCGACGGCGGCGGCAGCGGATCGACCTCCGAGGACGCCACCGTCTGGAAGGTGTGCTCGGACATGCCCTACGAGCCCTTCGAGATGGAGGGCGAGGGTCCCCGCGGCCTCAAGTACACCGGCTTCGACATCGAGCTGCTCGACGCCATCGCCGAGGACCAGAACGCCACCCTCGACATCACCGACTCGGACTTCGACACGATCTTCGCCTCGGTCAACGCCGGCAACTGCGACGTCGTCGCCTCCGCCGTCACCATCACCCCCGAGCGCGAGGAGAACAGCCTGTTCTCCGAGCCCTACTTCGACGCCGACCAGTCCCTGCTGGTCAGCAAGGAGTCGGGCGTGACCTCGCTCGACGACCTGGCGGGCAAGACCATCGGCGTGCAGACCGGCACCACCGGTGAGACCTACGCCAACGAGAACAAGCCCGACGGCGCCACCGTCAAGGCCTACCCCGATGCCTCCGCCCTCTTCGCCGCACTCAGCGCCGACGAGATCCAGGGCGTCCTCCAGGACCTCCCGGTCAACAGCGACCGGGCCCAGAAGGAGGACTCCGTCGAGGTCGTCGAGACGTTCAAGACCGGCGAGCAGTACGGCTTCGCCTTCGCCAAGGACAACACCGACCTCCAGGGCGAGGTGAACGACGGGCTCAAGGCCGTCAAGGACGACGGGACCTACGACGAGATCTACGAGAAGTACTTCCCGAACGCCGGCAACTGATCGGACCCGACGGAGCCGACGGAACCTGAACTGACATGACCGACATCCCGGTCACGAACGACGTGCGGCTCGGGGAGGGCGACCTCCCCGAGCTGTACCGCTCCGGTCGCGCCAAGCAGGCCCGAGCCCGTCGCAACCGCATCCTCAGCTACATCGCCGGCCTGCTGGTCCTGGCCTTCATCGTCGCCATCGGCGACTGGTCCAAGATCCAGCGGCTCTACCTCGATCCGGACAAGGCGCGCAGCCTCTTCCCGGACATCATCACGATCGCCGCCAAGAACACGGTGATCTACACGCTCGCCGCGTTCCTCGGCGGCGTCGCCATCGGGCTGCTCATGGCCATCATGAAGATGAGCTCCCTGCGGCCCTACCGGTGGTTCGCCGTCACCTACATCGAGATCTTCCGCGGCCTGCCGGCGCTGCTCACCATCACGCTGGTGGGCTTCGTGACGCCGACGGCGCTCGGCGTGAAGTTCCCCGAGATCCTCGGCGTGCCCACCGCCGGCATCATCGCCCTCTCCCTGGTGGCCGGGGCCTACCTGGCCGAGACCATCCGGGCCGGTATCCAGGGCGTCCCCCCGGGGCAGGTCGAGGCCGCCCGGTCGCTGGGCATGACCCCCAACCAGACCCTGCGGATCGTGGTCATCCCCCAGGCCTTCCGCCTGGTGATCCCGCCGCTCACCAACGAGATGGTGCTGCTGCTCAAGGACACCGCCCTGCTCTCCGCCCTCGGCACCACCACGGCCACGGTCGAGCTCACCAAGTTCGGTCGCGACGCCTTCAGCAAGGACTTCAACGGCACCCCGTTCATCGTCGCCGGCGTCATCTACCTGATGCTCACCATCCCGCTCACGTACGTGGTCGGGAGGCTCGAGAAGCGCAACATGAGGACCCGATGACCGCCGCCGAGATCACCGCCCCCGCCATCGAGCTGCGCGGCCTCCGCAAGTCCTTCGGCCGCAATGAGGTGCTCAAGGGCATCGACCTGTCCATCGCCCCCCGCCAGGTGGTGTGCATCATCGGCGCCTCCGGGTCGGGCAAGTCGACCCTCCTCCGGTGCGTGAACCGGCTCGAGGAGCCCACCGGCGGACAGGTGCTCATCGACGGCATCGACATCACGCACCCCGACTGCGACCTGGACCTGGTCCGCCAGAACATCGGGATGGTCTTCCAGCAGTTCAACCTGTTCCCCCACCTCACCGCCCTCGGCAACGTCACCCTCGCCCAGCGCAAGGTCCTGAAGCGGTCCGACGACGACGCCAACCGGGTGGCCCGGGAGATGCTCGACCGCGTGGGCCTGGCCGAGAAGGCCGACTCGTACCCGGCCCAGCTCTCCGGCGGCCAGCAGCAGCGCGTGGCCATCGCCCGGGCGCTCGCCATGAACCCCGAGATGATGCTGTTCGACGAGGCCACCTCGGCGCTCGACCCCGAGCTGGTGGGCGACGTGCTCGACGTCATGCGGACCCTCGCCTCCGAGGGCATGACCATGCTCGTCGTCACCCACGAGATGGGCTTCGCCCGCCGCGTCGCCGACCATGTGGTGTTCATGGACCAGGGCGTCGTGTGCGAGCAGGGACGGCCCGACGACGTGCTGGGCAACCCCCAGACGCCCCGCCTCCAGCAGTTCCTCGAGAAGGTCCTGGAGCACTAGCCCTCCACGGGTCGGGTTCCCGTCCCGTCCGTCCGGGTCCGCGTGCGGGTCCGGACCGGGTCCCAGGTCCAGGTCCACGTCCGGATCCGGGAACCACCCGGCGATGGCGACCGTCTCACGGTCATCGTCCACCCGGAGGTACCTCCCGTGCGCCCGTCCACCCGATCACCCATCCGTCGCGCCGCCCTGGCCGTCGCCGCGCTCGCCGTGCTGGCCGGGTGCTCCAAGGCGGCCGATGCCGAGACCAAGCCGGCCAGCACCAAGGACCGCACCGTCACCGTGACCGCCACCGGCACCTCCAAGGGCGTGCCGGACGCACTGCTGGTCAACGTGTCGGTCACCACCGGCGGCCCGAGCGCCGAGGAGACCCTGGCCGACAACAACCGCCGCACCCAGAAGGTGCTGGACCAGCTGAAGATCACCGCCGTCGACGACAAGGACGTCGCCACCACCTCCGTCGACCTCGGCCCCACCTACGACAAGGAGGGGAACATCTCCGGCTACGCCGCCACCAACTCGCTGCGCATCACGTTCCGCAGCCTGGAGTCCGCCGGCGCCAAGCTCGACGCCCTGGTGAAGGGCGGCGACAACCACGTGCGCATCAACGGCGTGCAGCTCGGCTTCACCGACGACGACGAGCTGGTCAGCACCGCCCGCATCGACGCCGTGAAGCGGGCCAAGGCCCAGGCCACCGAGATGGCCGACGCGGCCGGGGCCGAGGTCGGCAAGGTCCGCACCATCGCCGACGTCGTGCCCGACGGCGCCTACCCAGAGGCGTGGGCGGCGGCCGGGCGCTCCGCCAGCGCCGACACCAGCGTCCCCATCGCCGCCGGCTCCGAGGAGCTCGAGGTCCAGGTCAAGGTCGTCTTTGAGCTCGCCTGATCGACCGCCTCCGATCCCACCCTTCACCCCACCACCCCGCGACCCACCCGAAGTTGGTGTGAAGATTGGTGTCCTGGCCCAATCTTCACACCAACTTCGGCGGGTGGGCGGGTGGGTCAGGCGATCGAGAGGGTGAAGGAGAAGTGGGCGGGGCCCTCGTTCCACATGGGGAAGTTGGTGCCCCAGCAGTTGTCGTGGAGCAGGACGTGCCACCCGCCGGCCAGGTCGGGAACGGGCGGATCGGCGTCGAGCAGGTTCGGACGGCCGGGGGCGACGAGCGGGGCGTGGTGGGTGGCGATGGTGAGCCGGCCGTCGGGGCCGTCGTAGTGCATCCCCTCCCCGACGCCGTGCAGCGAGCGGCCGCCGCGCCGCACCACGTCGAGGGGCGAGATCCGCTGGCCGAGCTTGTCGATCTCCCACCGCTCCGGCTCGGCCACGATCGGGACGAACGAGCACCACGTGGCCTCGGGGAGGCGCGTCGCCGGCTTGTCGGGCCACACCACCGAGAGGTCCAGCGCCCCCTCGCGGTGCACCGACCGGGACACCTCCGTCCAGACCACCGGCGGCGCCCCCAGGGCGACGGCCTCGTCGGGCATCTCGGCCTCCACGGCCAGGGCGCCCCATCGGGTGCGCACGCGGACCGCGGTCGGGGACCACACCGCGGACCGGGCACCGCACGCATCGATGCCCGGCTTGGTGTTGTCCCAGCGGGCCCACCACTCGTCGTCGGGCGTGGGCGACAGGCCCGCGTAGAACCGCTCGTAGTCCCGCTCGTCGAAGGTCTGGTGGGTGACGAGCAGCAGCCGGTGGTCCTCGTCGGCCACCACCCGGCCGGACGGGCGGTGCACGAGGTGGACGATCGCGCCGGACGCCGGGTCGATCGCCACCGTCCAGTCCTCGATGTCGAACGCGACACCGAGGTCGTCCGGCACGGTGACCTCGGGGGAGGACGGGGGCGGCTCGGTCCAGTGCTGCACGGTGAGCTGAGCGATGTCCCCCAGCACCGCCACCGGACCCGGCACCTCCCGCCGGCCGGTGTCCCGGGTCCGCCACACCAGCGGCAGCGCCAGGTCGAGGTAGGCGCGCTGCTCCGCCCACGACGCCTCGAAGCGCTCGCCGGCGGCGGAGTCCCGCAGGCGCCGGAGGTCCTCGGCGCCCCACGACCGGTCCTCGGGCAGCGCCACCTTCTGGTCGAGGCCCCACGTGTGCTCGACCACGGGCAGCAGCCGGCGGTCGAACGCCGTCGCCTCCTCCGGCGTCAGCCGGGGCCCGGGGGTGCCGTCGAGCTCCGTGAAGCGCCGCTGCAGGTCCAGCAGCCACCGGTACGCCGCCACCTTCTGGGGGTCGCTGGCGGCACCGAACAGCCAGGGATCGCCGATCTCGCTGGTGACCACCGGGAGAGCGTCGACCGCACCGCTGGCGACGAGCGCCCGGGCGAAGGCGTCGAGGGTGCTGGCCCGGATGTCGGCCTCGGGGAACCGGGAGCGCAGCTCCGCGTGCGCCGCGAGGACGTCGTCGACGGTCGGGGGGCCGAGGTTGTCGCCCGAGTGCAGGAACGCCAGCGCCTCGTCGCACCCCGGCACCACCAGCTCCCCGCCGTACCCGCCCGCCGCGTACGCCACCACGACCTCGGCGAACCGGCCATCGCCCCCGCCCTCCGCCCGAAGTTGGTGTGAAGATCGGGGTCCTGGCCCAATCTTCACACCAACTTCGGCGGGGTGGGGCGGGTCGGAGGGCTGGGGCGGGTCGGAGGGCTGGGGCGGGTCGGCGGGGTGGGTCGGGTCGGCCGGGGAGCGCCAGCGGAAGACCGGGGGGACGTCGGGGACGGGCCAGGCGGGGTTCACGCCGAGGTGGAGGAACGTGACGCCGGCCTCGGCGAGGAGCGGGACCACCGCCCGGGTGTGGCCGGGGACGTCGGTCATCTTGGCGGCGGTGGTGGTGCGGCCGAAGCGCCGGTCGAGCTCCTGGCTGATGCCGAGGCCGGCCCGGAACAGCTGGGCGTCCATCAGCTCCGTGTGCGTGGTCAGCGGCAGGCCGTGCCAGGCCAGGGCGCCGTCGCGGACCGCGGTCTCGACCGCCCCCGCCCGGTCCGCGTCGGGCTGGTGGAGGGCCCGGTGGAGGATCCAGGAGCCGGTGGTCCACACCAGCTGCTCGGGGCCGCCCCGCTCCCGGAGCTCCGCCGCCACGGCCGTCGCCCGGGGGAAGAAGTCCTCCAGGTACTGCTGCTCGACCTCGGCGGCCAAGGCGGTGAACCCGAGGTCCAGATGGGTCTTGGCCACCAGGTGGACGACGCGGACGGGCACGGCGCCACGGTACCGAGCATCGTCGCCCCGACGGTCAAGACACCCTCCGTTCACCTGTCGCGGTAAGGTCGCCCGCCCCTTCCTGGACACTCTGGAGCCTCCCCCATGCGCACGTTCTGGTCGAACCTCGCGGTGCAGCACGGCAAGCGAGCCGGACTGGTCTCGGTCATCGGACTGCTGGTCACCGGCCTGCTCGGCTTCCGCATCACCAAGCTGCAGTTCTCCACCGGCCAGGACAGCTACCTGAACAAGGGCGACCAGGTGGCCAAGGACAACGTGGCGTACCAGAAGCTGTTCGGCGGCCAGATCATGATCGTCCTCTTCACGATGGACGAGGGCGCGGCCGGCGGCGACAAGGTGCCCGTCACGGGGCTGGCCACGCCGGAGAACCAAGAGGTCATCCGCCAGGCCAAGGCCGAGATCGAGAAGAACCCGCACGTGGAGGCCGTGCTCACCCCGCTCGACACCCTGGACTTCTCCGCCAACCTGCTGTCTCGCACCCCCGACGACCCCACCGATGCCGAGGCGTTCGACCCGCTCGGCTCCATCGCCAACACGGCGCTCACCGACGCGCAGAACGCCGAGGAGCCCGGCTCGGCCGGCGCCAAGGCCCGCGAGGAGGACTTCGGCAAGACGGCCGCCCGGCTGGCGCCGTTCCTGGACTCCACCGCGGACCAGCGCACCCTCGACAACCCCGACTGGGTCGACATCCTCCTGCTCGACAACGAGGGCAACATCCGCAAGCCGCTGCGGTCCTCGTTCTTCGACAAGACCCACGCGCAGATGATCGTGCGGCTCAAGGGCAACGCCGACATCGAGGAGGAGGGCGCCGGGGCCCTCGCTGTGAAGGACGCCTGGACGCCGTCCACCGTGAAGCAGGGCGACAAGCTGCCCGACGGCACCACCTGCGAGACCGACGGAGGCTGCCAGCTCGGCGAGATCAACGGCGGCACCACGCTGGTCACCGGCGCGCCGCTGCTGCTCAAGGACATCAACGACTACCTGCGCGGCGGCATCCTCTCGCTGGGCGCCATCGCCGTCGCCATCATGATGGTGATCCTCCTGGTGTTCTTCCAGGTGCGCTGGCGGCTGCTGCCCCTGGCCGTGGTCCTCATCGGCGTGATCTGGGCGTTCGGCACGGCCGGCTGGGTGGGCATACCCCTGTCCATCGTGACCATCGCCGGGCTCCCGGTGATGCTCGGCGTGGGCATCGACTACGCGATCCAGATGCACGCGCGCATCGAAGAGGAGGTGATCATCGACCGGGCGGAGCACCCCATCCAGGAGACAGCGCGACAACTGGGCCCGGCGCTGCTGGTGGTCACGTTCGACGCCCTGTTCGCCTTCGCGGCCCTGCGCTTCGCCAAGGTCCCGATGATCCGGGAGTTCGCCCTCCTGCTGTGCATCGGCGTGGCCCTGATCTGCTTCTGCTCGATCATCTGGCCGCTCGCCATCCTGGGCATCCGCGAGTACAAGTCTCCCACCAAGGGCCGCGACTTCCGCGAGGGCTACCTCGGTCGGCTCACCGTGTGGCTCGGCGACCTGCCCACCTGGTCCGCCATCCCCATCATGCTGCTCAGCCTGCTGATCTTCGTGGGCGGCATCGCGGTCGAGGGCAAGCTCACCCTGCAGACCGACCCGATCCAGTGGGTCAACCAGAAGAGCCAGAACCGCCTCGACGTCGCCAAGCTCGAGGACGAGACCGGTGCGTCGTCGGAGCTCGGCATCTTCGTCACCGGCGACTCGAAGCAGGACCTGTTCTCCGACGAGACGATGGACTGGCTCGACAACTTCACCGACGATGCGCTGGTCCGGTACAAGGACAAGCTCCTCGTGGGGTCCTCGGTCCTGACCCCGCTCTCGGATCTCGTGTACCTCGACGGGGCCAGCAACAACACCCCGAAGGGGTCGCTGGTCGAGGCGTCGTACGAGGCCGCCCCGGACTCCGTGAAGGCCTTCACCGTGTCCAAGGGCGACCCGGCGTTCAACATCTTGTTCATCACCAAGCCCGGCGACCTCAACGAGCGGGCCGAGATGGTGAACGAGATGCGGGACCGCTTCGCCGAGTCCGGCAAGGACGGTGCCAAGCCGCCCGCCGGCATCGCCGCCACCCCGTCGGGCCTGGCGGTGGTGGGCGTCGGCCTGCTGGAGAACCTGGAGGCCAACCGGGTCCAGCTCACCTACCTGTCCATCTTCTTCGTGTTCGCCTTCCTCACCATCCGGCTCAAGAGCCCGGTCCGGTCGCTGCTGTCGCTGGTGCCGGTGCTCATCGCCGTGGGCATGGCGTCGCTCATCGCCTTCGCCTTCAGCTTGAAGCTGAGCCCGATGACGGCGGTGGGCGGCCCGCTCGTGATCGCGGTCTGCACCGAGTTCACCTCGCTGATCATCCTGCGCTTCCTGGAGGAGCGCGAACGCGGGTTCAGTCCACGGGCCGCGGCGGAGATCACCGCGGCCCGCACCGGCCGGGCGTTCATCGTGTCGGGCATGACCGCGGTGGTCGGTGTGGCGGTCATCGCCACGTCGTCGCTGCCGCTGCTGCGGGACTTCGGCACCATCGTCGCCATGAACGTGGTGGTGGCGCTGCTGTCCGCCCTGGTGCTGCTGCCGCCGATCATCATCTGGGCAGAGGAGCGGGGCTGGGTGTCCAAGGGGATGATCGACCCCGAGAAGCTCGGGAACAAGAGCCGCGACGAGGCCACCCCGACCCCGGACCTCACCCACGCCTTCCCCACCGACGGCGACAACCCCGACGTCGCGCCCGCCTGATCCGCCCGACCCGGCGCCACCCTCGTCGAGCACGCACCCGGACTTCGTAGGTCAGGTCGACCGATCGGTCGCTCTGAGCTACGACGTTCGACGGGGGGGGAGGCGGCGCGCTCAGCCGGTGTTGCGGAGGCCGGCGGCGATGCCGTTCACGGTGAGCAGCAGCGACCGGGGCAGCGCCGGGTCGATCTCGTCGCCGGCGCCCAGCGCCCACCGGTGCCGCGCCAGCAGCTCGATCTGGAGCTGGTGGAGCGGCAGCAGGTAGCGGTCCCGCACCGCGAGCGTGCGCTGCAGCAGCGGCTGGCTGTCGAGCAGGCGGGCCTCGCCCGTCAGCCGCAGCACCTCCTCCACGGTGCGGTCGTGCTCGTCGACGATCACGTCGAGCAGCCGGTGACCGCGCTCGTCGACCAGGCGCTCCACGTAGCGCCGGCTGATGGACAGGTCGGTCTTCGCCAGCGTCATCTCCACGTTCGACAGGAACGTGCGGAACCAGAACCAGCGGTCCAGCATCTCCTCGAGCGGCTGGCCGGCCGCCCGCGCCGCGGCCAGACCGGTGCCCACCCCGAACCAGCCGGGCACGATCTGGCGGGACTGGGTCCAGCCGAACACCCACGGGATGGCCCGGAGGCCGCCGAGACCGGCGCCCGCATCGGGCCGGCGCGCCGGGCGGGACCCGATGTTCAGCGAGGCCAGCAGCTCGGTGGGCGTGGTGGCCAGGAAGTAGGCGGGCAGCTCCGGGTCCTCCACCAGCGAGCGGTAGGCGGTCTGCGCCGCGCCGCTGACCAGGTCCATCGACCGGTCCCAGGCGGCCAGCACGTCGTCGGGCAACCGGGGCGAGCGGTGCAGCACCGTGGCCTGGACGACGGCGGCGACCGTGAGCTCCAGGTTGTCGCGGGCCAGGGTGGGCAGCAGGTACTTGTCGCTGATGACCTCGCCCTGCTCGGTGACCTTGATGGCGCCGTCCAGCGTGGCCCACGGCTGGGCCAGCACGGCGTCGTGGGTCGGTCCTCCCCCGCGGCCGACGGTGCCGCCGCGCCCGTGGAACAGCCGCAGGCGCACGCCGTGGCGGGCGGCCACGTCCCGGAGCGCTCGCTGCGCCTGGTGGATCCGCCACTGGCGGGCGGCGAACCCGGCGTCCTTGTTGGCGGCCGAGGAGCCGAGCATCACCTCCTGGACGCCACCTCGCGCTGACACGATGGCGCGGTACTCCGGGATCTGGAGGAGCTGGTCGAGGATCTCTCCCGCCGTCTCCAGCTCCTGCACCTGCTCCAGCAGCGGGACGAAGCCGATGCGGGCCAGGCCCTGGTGCACGTCGACCAGGCCCGCCTCGCGAGCCAGGATCACGGGCGCGAGGAGGTCGTCGACGCCTCGGGTCATGGAGACGATGTACGTCTCGATGACATCGGGACCGAACGTGTCCAGCGCCTCCCGGATGGCCAGGAACGTGGCGAACGTGCGGGCGGCATCGCCGGCCAGCGCGGTGCTCGGACCCGAGAGCGGGCGGCGCCCCGCCAGCTCCCGCACCAGCAGCGCGGTCCGCTCCCCTCGCTCCAGCTCGTCGTAGGGCCGGAACGGCTCGCCCAGCGGGCGGTAGAGGGCGGCGAGCACCTCGTGGTGGGCGTCGGCGTGCTCGCGGACGTCGAGCGTGGCCAGGCGGAGCCCGGTGGCCGCCACCGTGCGCACCGCCCGGCCCACCAGGTCGGCCACCAGCTCGCCGCCGTGCTCCAGGAGCGAGCGGCGCAGGCGGTCGAGGTCGTCGACCAGCTCCTTCTCTCCGAGGTAGTCCAGCCCCGACTCGTGCGGTGCACCGCGGGCCAGCCGGGCGCGGGTGCGGCCCAGCTTGGCCCGGATGCACGTGAGCTCCAGCCGGTAGGGCTCCTCGGCGTTGATGCGGCGGTAGCGCTCGGGCACCTCGTCCAGGCGCTCGAGGTTCACGGCCAGGTGCTCGCGCAGCTCCTCGGACGCACCGGCCACCACCGAGGAGACGCCGAGGTCCTCGATGAGCTGGTCGACCAGGCCTTCGGCAGCTGCGAGGCCGTGCTCGTGCTGGAGGTAGAGGACGTCGAGCGTGAGCTCCGGCGTGACGTTCGGGTTGCCGTCGCGGTCGCCGCCGATCCAGGTGCCGAACGTGAGGGGCCGTGCCTCCGTGGGCAGCTCGACCCCCAGGTCACCGAGGGTGCGAGCCAGGTCATCGAGGACGTCCACCAGTCCCCCGGCCTGGAGGTCGACCAGGTGGAAGAGCGCGTTGCGGGCCTCGTCGAGCGGGTCGGGCCGCGTGCGGCGCAGCTCGTCGGTGAGCCAGATCAGGTCGATCAGCCGGGCCAGCTCCCGGTCGGTCTCCTCCCGGGTGCGAGGGCCGCCGGTGGTGGCCAGCTCGGCCTCCTCGCCGTCGAGCAGCTCGGCGATGGCCCGAAGCTTGGTCAGGATGGACCGACGCGCCGCTTCGGTCGGATGGGCGGTGAACACCGGTCGCACGGCGAGGTTCGCCGCCAGCCCGTCCAGGTCGACCGGTGCCGAGCCCCGGCGCTCGGCGATCCGCTCCGCCGTCTCCGCCAGCGACCCGCCCACATCGGAGCGCACCGCACGCAGCGCCCGGCCCCGGTGGACCTGCTCGGTGACGTTGGCCAGGTGGAAGAAGGCGTTGAACGCCCGCACGAGGTGGCCGGCCTCGACGGGGTCGACGTCGCGCAGCAGGGCGGCCGCCGCCCCCGGATCGGTGCGGGTGAGGCGGCGGACGTCCTCCACCCGGTCCAGCAGCTCGGGCCCGACCTGGCGGACGAGGGACTGCCCCAGGAGCGAACCGAGGCGTCGGATGTCGGCCCGGAGCGCCTGGTCCG
>CALANQ010000503.1 GCA_937926025.1 uncultured Acidimicrobiales bacterium | reverse complement strand
TGCCCAGGTAGGTCATGTCCCAGCGGGAGTCCTCGATGATGTCGTCGAGGAGCAGACCCAGGTGGACGTTCAGGGGGTAGTGGCCCTCGAGCTTGGTGTCGAGGTACTTGGCGAAGACCTCGACGTGGCGGGCCTCGTCCATCACCTGGGTGGCGGCGTAGTACTTGGCGTCGATCCACGGGACGGTCTCGACGATCTTGGCGGTGCAGATCAGCGCACCCTGCTCGCCGTGCATGAACTGGCTGAGCATCCAGTTGTTGGACTCGATGCCGAGCTGGTCGAACTCCTTGTCGCCCCACTTCTCGAACGGCGTGCCGGCCACCTGAGCGGCCCGGGTCTCGGGCGTCTGGCCGAACGAGTGGCGCTGCATCTCCACCAGCTCCATCGGGTCGACCTCGATCGACCAGTCCAGGTCGGTCTCGCCGTTCCACTGACTGTGCTTGGCCTTCTCGTAGAGCTTGTTCAGCGCCGGACGGCGGCCCTTCTCGTAATCCCACGTGAAGATGGCGTCGGCATTGTCCTTGACGGCACGGACGTTGGACTCGCCCTCCTCCGCCGCCACCGCGAGGATCGCCTCGATGTCGTTGATGTCGGCACGGCCGATCAGTTCCTCGTTGGTCGACATGACTCGGTTCCCCTCGTTCGAGTTGCGGGCGCGTCCCAACCCATCGGCAGGACGGCGTCAATAACGAACGTTATGGCACGTCGTCGCGCCTGTGAAGGGGCCATCCGTCACAGAACAGTTGCAAGCACCCCTGTTTCCGGGTCAGCCGGGGTACGGGTGCGGAGCGCCGCCGAAGACCTTCTCGGCGTTCTCCCGGAGGAACTTGGGCCAGACCTCGTCGCGGAACGGCACGTTGGGCAGCTCCGCGAAGATGCGATCGAGGGTCAATCCCGCCGCCCAGTACCCGGCGTAGATGATCTTGTCGCTGCCCCGGGTGTTGGCGAAATCGATGATGTCGGACGGGTAGTGCTTCGGGGCGAAGGCGGACGTCGAGTAGTAGAGGTTCGGCCACTTGAGGAGCAGCTTGACCATCAGCTCGGTCCACGGCTCGGCACCGTGGCGGGTGACGATCTTGAGCTCGGGGAAGAACCAGCAGACCTCGTCGAGCTGCATCGGGAGCTGGGCGCTCATCGGCAGCCGAGGACCCGGGACCCCCGCGTAGACCACGATCGGCAGACCGGCCTCTGCGCACTTGGCGTAGATCGGGTACATCTTCTTGTCGTCGAGCGGCACCTGCGGCAGCAGTGCGGTGCCCCAGGTGTGCACCGACTTGAGCCGGTCGCCCCAGGTCTCCACGGCGGCATCGATCTGGCGCAGCGCCTCCATGCCGGTGTTGGGGTCGACGTTGAGGATCCCCCAGAACTTGTCGGGGTGGTCGGTGAGCGCCCGCTTGGCCAGGTCCTTCTCGGTGACGTTGGTGAGGAAGCGGGTGATGCCGAAGCGCTCCATCTCGGCCAGGACCAGCTCGAGCGGATCGTCGATCTCGTCGTAGGTGGGGATGTCCTTGAACATGTACCCGGCCGGCAGCTCCATCGTCTGCGTCTCCTTGTCGAGCGACGCGCGGCGGATGTAGTCGTAGACCTTGGCCTTGGCCTCGCGGACGTCGGGGAACGAGAGGAACGTGTCGGTGACGCCACCGGCGCGGGCGGCATCGAAAGCGGCATTGCCGGTCGGTTCGGGCATGGGCCGACCCTAGCCCCAGGACTAGAACACGTTCTCGTTTGCCCGGTCAGTGGTAGCGAGCGTCCTCGTCCACGGTGACGACCGCGTCCTCAGCGGCCGGACCGACCACGCCGATCGAGCGGGCGAAGGTGCGGACCGTGCCATCGACCCGGTGGAGCTGCCTGGTCGGCAGGCCGAGCCAGGCCCGGTCGAGCGAGGCTTCCTCGTCGGCCCCGGTCACCGTGAAGCCCGTGCCGCGGCTCCGGCCCCGGCGGACCGTCCCGACGCCGAGCGCCGTGATCTCGCTCCACCCGAACCGGGTGCGCGTCCCGAACGCGGGGCGCAGCTCCAGCCCCGAACGGTCCATCGCCGCGAACGGCCGGACCGCGAACCACGACACGAAGCCGGCGATGAGCGCGAAGCCGATGCCGAGGATGGACGCCTGCGGATCGCCGCCCGCCACCCCGTCGACGAAGCCGACCACCACGCCGAGCACCGCCAGCGACAGCCAGAGGCCGGGCACCCACGCCGGGTACCAGAGGACCAGCTGGCCGTCGCCCCGCGTCGCGCGGACCACCAGCACCCGCTCCTTCGCCGGCGCGTCCCGCACCTGCGGGTGCGGGTCCTCGGGAGGAAGCGGAGGAGACGGCGGCAGGTCCGGCACCTCGGCGAAGCTACCGGCCGCCGCGCGGCGTCACCGCACCACCGAGCGGTTCCCATCGCCGTCCACGTGCACCAGGTGCTCGGGCCACGGGATCGGCCCGGCGCCGTGCCGCTCGGCCTCGACAGCGATGCGCTTCGCCACGTAGCGCAGCTCCGAGGCGCTCCGGTAGGTCCGAAGCGAGAACGGCGGCTGGAGCCACAGCGAGCGCTTGCCGCGCCGCTCCACCCGGATGAACACCGGCGCGAACCCCCACCGGCTCACGTCCCGCATGGTGAGGGCCCGCAGCTCCGACCACGGCACCCACACGGCGCGGACCGATCCCACCCGCACGCCCTCGGGCTCGATGGTGACCCAGGGTCGGGCCGCCAGGAACACGAACCACGCGCCGACCAGCAGGTACAGCGCGCCGAACGCCGCCACCTGCGGCGTCCCGGTCCGGCCCCACACCCCGGCCACCGCCACCGCCGAGCCGATGACCACCCCGACCGCGCCGAAGACCGCCACGAGGAGCGCCGGCCGGACGATCAGCGCGTCGCCGGCCTCGGCGTAGCGCAGCTCGATGAGCCGCCCGATGCCCGTGGCTCG
This sequence comes from uncultured Acidimicrobiales bacterium, assembly GCA_937926025.1. Taxonomy (GTDB): domain Bacteria; phylum Actinomycetota; class Acidimicrobiia; order Acidimicrobiales; family Iamiaceae; genus Aquihabitans. Next base: position 10,085 of record CALANQ010000503.1, on the reverse strand, counting down.
CGAGGGAGGTGCGGGAGCACCGCCCTCGTCCGCCGACGACCCCACCTCCGCCGCCCCCTACAGGCCGTCGAAGGTCTGGTCGAGGATCTGGGACTGCTCCTGCAGGTGGATGGCGTGGGAGCCCGTGGCGGGGCTGCCCGAACCGGTGCGGGACACCTGGCGGTACTTGACGCCCTCGCCCACCAGCGGCCACAGGCGCTCGTTGACGAACGACCGCGGACCCATGTTGTCGGGCTCCTCCTGGAGGTACACGACCTCGGACACGTTCGGGTACTTGGTGAGCAGCTCGGTGACCTGCTGGTACGGGAACGGGTAGAGCTGCTCGATGCGGATGACGGCCGCCGGGTAGCCCTTCTCGTCGCGCCGGGCCATGGCGTCGTAGGCCACCTTGCCGGAGCAGAACACCAGGCGCTGGACGGCGCCGGGATCGGTGACGCCCGGGTCGTCGAGCAGCTCCTGGAAGGAGCCTTCGGAGAGCGCCGACAGCGGCGACCGGGCCACCTTGGCCCGCAGCAGCGACTTGGGGGTCATGACCACCAGCGGCTTGCGGACCTCGCGGTGCATCTGCCGGCGGAGCAGGTGGAAGTACTGCGCGGCGGTGGTGGCGTTGGCCACCTGGATGTTGTCCTCGGCGCACAGCGTCAGGAACCGCTCGACGCGGCCGGACGAGTGCTCGGGGCCCTGGCCCTCGAGGCCGTGCGGGAGCAGCAGGACCAGGCCCGAGGTCTGGCCCCACTTGTCTTCGGCCGCCACGAGGTACTGGTCGATGACGATCATGGCGCCGTTGACGAAGTCTCCGAACTGGGCCTCCCAGCAGACCAGGGCGTCCTTGGCCACCACGGAGTAGCCGTACTCGAAGCCCATGGCGGCGTACTCGCTGAGGAGCGAGTCGTAGATGTGGAACTTGCCCTGCTGGTCGGCGAGGTTGGCGAGCGGGGCGTACTCCGCACCGGTGCTGTAGTCCGACAGGACCGAGTGGCGGTGGGAGAAGGTGCCGCGGCGGGAGTCCTGGCCGGCGATGCGGATGTCGGTGCCCTCCAGGAGCAGCGAGCCGAACGCCATGGCCTCCGCGGTGCCCCAGTCGACCTCGCCGCCCTCGACCATCTTGGCCCGGGTGTCGAACTGCTTGGCCAGCTTCGGGTGGATCTCGAAGCCCTCGGGCACGGCGGCGAGCCCGGCGTTGATGCGCTGCAGCTGGTCGAGCGACACGCCCGTGTCGACGTGGGCCAGCACGCCGATGGCCGGCGGCACCGGGAGGGCGATGATCTCGGACTCCGGCTTGGCGTCGCGGGTCTCGGCCAGGACGGTGTTGAGCCGGGCGCTGAAGTCGTCGAGCGCCTGCTCGGCCTCCTCCACCGAGATGTCGCCGCGCTTGACCAGCGCCTCGGTGTAGAGCTTGCGGACCGAGCGGCGGGCGTCGATGCGCTTGTACATGAGCGGCTGCGTGTAGCTCGGGTCGTCGCCCTCGTTGTGGCCGTGGCGCCGGTAGCAGACCATGTCGATGACGACGTCCTTGTGGAACGCCTTGCGGAACTCGTAGGCGAGCCGGGCGACCCGGACGCAGGCCTCGGGGTCGTCGCCGTTCACGTGGAAGATCGGGGCCTCGATCATCTTGGCAACGTCGGTGCAGTACTCCGACGAGCGGGCCGACTCCGGCGAGGTGGTGAAGCCCAGCTGGTTGTTGATGATGAGGTGGACGGTGCCACCCACCCGGTAGCCCTTGATGGTGGAGCAGTTGAGCGTCTCCGCCACCACGCCCTGGCCGGCGAACGCCGCGTCGCCGTGCAGCAGGATGGGCAGCACGGAGAAGGCCGTGGGGTCGTTGATGGCGTCCTGCTTGGCCCGGACCATGCCCACCACGACCGGGTCGACGGTCTCGAGGTGGCTGGGGTTGGCGGCCAGCTCGATCTCGAGGGTGTCGCCGTTGCGGCAGGTGAACGTGCCGGTCTGGCCGAGGTGGTACTTGACGTCGCCCGAGCCCTGCGTGGGGTCGGGGTCGATGAAGCCCTCGAACTCCTTGAACAGCTGCTCGTGGCTCTTGCCGCCGATGTTGGTCAGCACGTTGAGGCGGCCGCGGTGGGCCATGCCCAGCACGGCGCCGTCGAGCCCGTCGACCGCTGCCGCGTCGAGCACGGCATCGAGGATCGGGATGGCGGACTCCGCACCTTCGATGCCGAAGCGCTTCTGGCCCACGTACTTGGTGGCGAGGAAGCGCTCGATGGCCTCGGCGGCGTTGAGCCGGCCGAGGATGTGGCGCTGCTCGTCGGCGTCGATGCGATCGCTGACGCCTTCGACGTGCTGCTGGATCCAGGCCTTCTGCTCGGGCTCGGAGATGTGCATGTACTCGATGCCGATGGTGCGGCAGTAGGCGTCGCGCAGCACGTGCAGCAGATCGCCGAGCTTCATGCGGGTGGTGCCGGCCACCCCGTTGGTGAGGAACTCCCGCTCGAGGTCCCAGATGGTGAGGCCGTAGGTGGCGGGATCGAGCTCGCTGTGCATGTGCGGCTCCTTCCACGCCAGCGGATCGAGATCCGCGATGAGGTGGCCGCGGACGCGGTGCATGTTCACCAGCGTCTGCACGTTCATCTGCTTCTCGAGGCGCGCCTGCTCCTTGTCGACCGGGTTGTCGTCGGTGCGCCACTGGACGGACTCGTAGGGCACGCCGAGCGAGCGGAAGATGCCCTCGTAGAAGCCGTCGGCCCCCATCAGGAGCTCCTGCACCCGCTTGAGGAAGAGGCCCGACTCGGCGCCCTGGATGATGCGGTGGTCGTAGGTGGACGTGACCGTCATGACCTTCGACAGCCCCATCTCGGCCAGCGCCTCGGGGTCCGAGCCGCCGAACGCGGCCGGGTAGTCCAGGCGGCCGACGCCGACGATGACGCCCTGGCCCGGCATGAGGCGGGGCACGGACTGGACGGTGCCGATGGTGCCCGGGTTGGTGAGGGTGATGGTGGCGCCGGCGAAGTCGTCGGGCGTGAGCTTGTTGGAGCGGACCTTGCGGATGACGTCCTCGTAGGCGCCGTGGAAGCCGCGGAAGTCCAGCGTGTCGGCATCGCGGATGACCGGGACCAGCAGCGAGCGCGACCCGTCCTTCTTCTCCACGTCGACGGCGAGGCCGAGCCCGACGGTGGGGTTGCGGACGATGCGGGGCTTGCCGTCGGGGCCCTCGAGGTACGAGGCGTTCATGGCCGGCACGGTGTCAGCGACGGCCCGGACGATGGCGTAGCCGATGAGGTGGGTGAAGCTGACCTTGCCGCCGCGGGTGCGGCCCAGGTACCCGTTGATGATGCGGCGGTTGACCTCGAGCAGCTTGGCCGGGACCTCGCGGAACGACGTGGCCGTGGGCACGCCGAGGCTGCGCTCCATGTTCTCCACGATCTTGGCGGCGACGCCGCGGAGCGGGTCGCCCGCCACCTCCTCGGTGCCGTCGGCGGCGATGCCGGTGGACTTCGCGGCCGCGGGAGCGGCCGGCGCCGGGCTGGCGGCGGCCACCGGTGCCGGGGCGCCGGCCTTCACGACCGGGAGCTGGCCGGTCTCGGCCGTCCGGCCCGTGGCCGGCAGGGACTTGTCCAACGTGCTGGCGGTGACGTCGGAGTCACGCTGGTAGTCCGCGAAGAAGTCGCGCCAGCTCTCGCTGACGGCGGCGGGGTTGTCGAGGTACTGCTCGTACATCTCGTCGACGAGCCATGCGTTGGGCCCGAGTGCGTCGTTGCTGTGGTTCTCAGCCATCACCGTCGATCCTAACGAGGCGCCCCAACCTTCCGAAGTGGCCCCTCGCCAGTTCCGACGGGGCGCGCGCACCTGACGCGGGTGTGTCGGCCCCGCCGCCGTCCCCCCGGCCCGCCGGGCCGCCCCACTACCCTGGCCCGTCGGCATCGGCAGCCCGATGCACCCGTCTCCAGGAGGTACCGCTCGCATGGCGGCCCAGTACATCTACACGATGCACAAGCTCACCCGGTTCTACCCGCCGGACCGCGAGGTGCTGAAGGACATCAGCCTGTCCTTCTACCCGGGCGCCAAGATCGGCGTCCTCGGCGCCAACGGCGCCGGCAAGTCGTCGCTGCTCAAGGTGATGGCCGGCAAGGACGACGGGTTCACCGGCGAGGCCCGCCTCACCCAGGGCTTCACCGTCGGCAGGCTCGAGCAGGAGCCCCACCTCGACGAGTCCAAGAACGTCAAGGACAACGTGATGGACGGCGTGGCCGAGGTGGCCGGGCTCCTCACCGCGTACGACGCCTGCCTCGCCAAGTACGCCGACCCTGATGCGGACTACGAGAAGATCGGCGAGGAGCAGGCCCGCCTGGAGGCGGAGATCGCCGCCAAGGGCGCCAACGACCTGGACCGCAAGATCGAGATCGCCATGGACGCCCTGCGCCTGCCGCCGGGCGACGCCGACGTCACCAACCTCTCCGGCGGCGAGAAGCGCCGGGTGGCGCTCTGCCGCCTGCTGCTGTCCGCCCCGGACCTGCTGCTGCTCGACGAGCCCACCAACCACCTCGACGCCGAGTCCGTCGCCTGGCTGGAGCGCTTCCTGCGGGACTACGCCGGCACCATCGTGGCCATCACCCACGACCGCTACTTCCTGGACAACGTGGCCGGCTGGATCCTGGAGCTCGACCGCGGCCGGGGCATCCCGTTCGAGGGCAACTACTCCGGCTGGCTGGAGCAGAAGTCGGCCCGCCTCGCCCAGGAGGAGAAGCAGGCGTCGGCCCGCCAGCGCACGCTCAACCAGGAGCTCGAGTGGGTGCGCATGTCGCCCAAGGCCCGCCAGTCCAAGGGCAAGGCCCGCCTCGCCGCCTACGACAAGCTGCTGGAGGAGTCCAAGCAGGCCGAGGGCCGCGACGCCAAGCTGCAGATCTTCATCCCCTCCGGCGACCGCCTGGGCGACCAGGTCATCGAGGTCCAGGGCCTGGCGAAGGGCTTCGGCGAGAAGCTGCTCATCGAGGACCTCTCCTTCTCGCTGCCCAAGGCCGGCATCGTCGGCATCATCGGCCCCAACGGCGCCGGCAAGACCACCCTGTTCAAGATGCTCACCGGCCAGGAGCAGCCCGACTCGGGCTCCATCACCATCGGCTCCACCGTGCAGCTCGCCTACGTCGACCAGAGCCGCGACAGCCTCGACGACGCCAAGACCGTCTCCGAGGAGATCACCGGCGGCAAGGACGACTTGGTCGTCGGCGGCCGGGAGATCCACGGGCGCGCCTACGTGGCCTCGTTCAACTTCACCGGCTCGGACCAGCAGAAGCCCGTGGGCGTGCTCTCGGGCGGCGAGCGCAACCGCGTGCACCTGGCCAAGCTGCTGAAGGAGGGCGGCAACGTCCTGCTCCTCGACGAGCCCACCAACGACCTCGACGTCGACACCCTCCGAGCACTGGAGGAGGCGCTGGAGGCGTACGCCGGCTGCGCCGTGGTCATCTCCCACGACCGCTGGTTCCTGGACCGCATCGCCACCCACATGCTGGCGTTCGAGGGCGACTCCCAGGTGCGCTGGTTCGAGGGCAACTTCTCGGAGTACGAGGCGTTCCGCAAGAAGGAGCTCGGCGCCGAGGCCGATCAGCCGCACCGCATCCAGTACAAGCGCCTGACCCGGTAGTCGAACCCGATGACCGACCTGGTCCGCACGCTGATCGTGTGCGGGCTCATCAGCGGCACCCAGCCGTTCACCATCCTGGGCATGTTCCTGGTGCTCGGCGGCGAGCGGGGCAGCCGCAACGTGTGGTGGTACCTGTTCGGCTGCTTCAGCATCCAGTTCGTGATCGTGGTGATCGTCGGTTCCCTGGTGGAGGGCACGGTCGCTGCGGACTCGGGCCCGGGCCGGTCGCTCATCGGCCTGCGCATCGCCGCCGGCGTCGTGCTCTTCTTCCTGGGCGTCTGGTTGCGACGCCCCGCCAAGAAGGGGGCTCCCGACACGCCGAAGGCGTTCGACCGGCTGAACAACGTGGGAGCCGGCGCGTCCTACATCGGGGGCATCCTCATCGCCGACTACCAGGGCTCGGTGCTGGCCGCCGGCGCCCTGGCCACCGCGCAGGTCAGCCGGACCGACCAGCTCGTCGGCTGGGCCATCTACTGCCTCTTCGCCACCGGCATCCCGGTGGCGGCGGCCATCGCCACGATGCGGTCGGCCAAGGCCGAGGACCGGCTGCACCGCACCATCGACTGGGTGGTGCGCAACCGCCGGTCGCTCGCCTCGTGGGTCTGCCTGGTGGGCGGCCTGCTGCTCTTCGGCGACGGCCTGGTCAGCTGGGTCCAGGCCGGCGGCTGACCCGACCGGCCCGGAAGAGCGCAAGGCCGGTGGCCACGAGCCAGACGTCGCCGATGGTGAGGCCGAGGCGCTGCCAGAAGCCGTTGGCGTCGGAGATCGTGGTGGCCACCAGCGCCGCGCCGGTCACCACCCCGCCGGCCACCGCCAGCGCGGCGGCGCGTTCGTGGCCGGTCTCGCGCAGCGGGCGGGCCGATGCCAGCTGCAGCGCCGCGATCGACACGTAGCCGGTTCCGGCGGCCACACCGTGCCAGGTGTCCATCGCTGCCGAGTGCTCCAGAGGCAGCGCGGCGACGGCGATGGTGGCGGCGCCGTTCACCGCCGCGATCGGCCAGCACCGGCGCAGCGGCGACGACCGGAGGGCCGCCGACCCGACGATGACGCTGGCGCCGTAGGCCACGAACGCCGTGGTCATCAGGTCCCGCTCCGGCGCGCCGACGGCGGCGATGCGGCTGATCGCGTCGTGGACCGGCGAGTAGCCCGGGGTCCGCCGGCCACCGACGAGCCAGCCGCCGATGAACGCCGCCGGCCCGGCCACCAGCCCGAGCGCCGCCCACGGCCGCCGGGTGACCAGCGGCTCGACCTCGTGTGTGGAACCCATCCGGCGACGCTACCGCCGCCGTCTACCGTCGGAGCCATGGCCGATCTCGACGTCGATGTGGTGTTCCTGGATGCGGGCGGGGTGCTGGTGGTGCCCAACCACGACGTGATCTGCGAGCGGTTCGCCGCCGCCGGGTTCACCATCGACCCCGACCTGCTGTTCGAGGCCCACTACCGAGGTGTCCACGCCATCGACCTGGCCGAGGCCCAGCCCGAGGTGTTCGACGACTACCACCGCGCGTACGCCGCCCACGTCGGCGTCGACGAGGCATCGCTGCTGGCCGCGGCCGAGGTGCTGCAGGGCCTGTGGCAGATCTCGGGGCTGTGGCGCCAGGCGCTGCCGTGGGCGGCCGAGGGCCTGGCCGCCATCGCCGCCACCGGCGTGCCCATCGTGATCGTGTCCAACGCGGACGGCACAGTCGACGAGGTGCTCGGCTCCACCGGCCTGCTCCAGGTCGGCCCCGGCCCCGGCCCCGGCACCGAGGTGCTGGCCATCGTGGACTCGGGGGCGGTGGGCGTGGCCAAGCCCGACCCGCGCATCTTCGAGCTGGCGCTCGACCGGGCCGGCACCACCGCGGACCGCGCCATCCACGTGGGCGACGCCTACCAGTACGACGTGCGGGGCGCCCGCGCCGCCGGCGTCCGCCCGGTCCTGGTCGACCCGCTCGGCATCCGCACCGACGCCGACTGCGAGCGGGTGGCCTCCCTGCTCGACGTGGTCGCCCTCCTCGGCTGACCCGAGCCGAACCAGGACAAGGACGTCACTCGAGGCGGATGGCCACCTCGTTGGCGAGGAGGCGGCCCTCGGTGGTGAGCACGACGCGGTCGTCGCGCGCCTCGACCAGCCCTTCGAGGCGGTCGACGAAGCCCTCGGGGGCGTCGGTGGCGGCGATGCCGTCGCGGGTGCGGATGGCCAGCTGCAGGTGCTCGATGCGGCGGCCGTCCTCGTCGAGCTCCTCGCTGCCGGACTCCGGCGAGGTGCCGCCGTCGATGGCCTTGAGGTAGCGCTCGGGGGTCCGGTGGTTCCAGTACCGGCGGCCGCCGAGGTGCCCGTGCGCGGCACACCCGATGGCCAGGTACTCGCCCCCGGTCCAGTACAGGAGGTTGTGGCGGCACTCGTGGCCCGGCTTGGACCAGTTCGAGATCTCGTACCACTGGTACCCGGCGGCTCCGAGCCGCTCCGTGGCCAGCTGGTACTCGTCGGCCTGCGTGTCGTCGTCGGGGTGGCGGGCCGGGTCCGCGGCCAGGGGCGTGCCCGCCTCCACCGTGAGCGCGTAGGCGCTGAGGTGGTGCGGGTCCAGGGCGATGGCGGCATCGAGCGTGGCCGACCACTGGTCCAGGGTCTCGCCGGCGGCGCCGTAGACCAGGTCGACGTTGACGTCGAGGCCGGCGGCGTGCGCGGCCTCCACCGCCCGGCGCACGTTGGCCGGATCGTGCTCGCGCCCGAGGGTGGCCAGCACCGCCGTGTCCATCGACTGCACCCCGATGCTGATGCGGGTGACGCCGCCATCGGCGTAGATCCGCGCCCGCTCGGCGTCGAGGTCATCGGGGTTGCACTCGATGGTGACCTCGGCACCCTCGGCGAGGGGCACCGCTCCCAGCACGGCGACCAGCCGGTGGGGATCCACCAGCGTGGGCGTCCCGCCGCCCACGAACACGCTGGTGACGGGCGGTCGGCCCACGGTGTCGGCCCGGATCTGACGCTCGCACGCGTCGAGGTAGCGCGCCTCGAGGTGCCCCCGGTCCGTCCAGGTGGCGAAGGCGCAGTAGTCGCACCGGTGCCGGCAGAAGGGCACGTGGAGGTAGAGCCCGAACGCCACCCTGGGAGCGTACCGGCGGCATCGTCGGGACCCCGGGGGACCGCCCGGCACGGGACAGGCGTCCGGTGAACACCGATCAATTCGGACACGCTCTGCGAGATTCACCCACGCGCGCCTCACGCATGGTGACAAAACCGCGCTGCGTGGGCTATGGTGTCCGGCGAGCGCGAAGCGTGCGCATCGAATCACGAGTGGGAGATCAGGCACATGACGCCTCCGTCAGGTGAGAACGAGCTGGACCCGGAGTCCACCGAGTACGCACGGCTCGTCGGCGAGCGGCTCCGGGCCATCCGGCGCCAGAAGCGGTTGTCGCTCCAGGAGGCGGAGGAGCTGTCGGGCCAGGAGTTCAAGGCATCGGTGCTCGGCGCCTACGAGCGCGGCGAGCGGGCCATCTCGGTCCCCCGCCTCCACCGGCTGGCCACCGTGTACCAGGTGCCGGTCGACCAGCTGCTGCCCCGGGACCCGGGCGACCCCCGCTCCGACGGCCCCTACCTGGACCTCACCGCACCGGCCGCGCCGGCGCCCCGCAAGATCGTCATCGACCTCGGCCGCCTCGACGACATCGGCGGCCCCACGGGCGAGATGCTCCGCCGCTACCTGGCCATGATCCAGGTGCAGCGCCAGGACTTCAACGGCCGGGTGCTCACCATCCGCCGCGACGACCTGCGGGCCATCGCCTGCATCCTCGACACCCCGCCGGACCACGCCACGGAGCGGCTCGAGCAGCTGGGCATGCTCTTCCAGGGCACCCCGGTCCTCACCAACCCCGCTCGCTGAGCGCCGCCGCCCGAACCGGGCGGCACCCGACATCGCCTGCTTCGACGTGACCTGGACGGCGCCGAAGCAGGCGGTTGAGGTTCTCGGCCCTCAGGGGCTGACGACGCGACCGGCCCGCAGGGCCACCAGCAGGGCGCCGGCCACGATGGCGGCGGTCTCGGCGCGCAGCACGCCGGTGGACAACGAGACGCGAGGCAGGTCGACGTCGAGCTCGTGGTGCTCCCAGCCGCCCTCGGGGCCGATGAGGATCACGGGGTCCGCCAGGGTCGGGGCCTCGCCGCCCCGGTCGGCCAGGCAGGCCCCCTCGATGCCGGAGACGGCGGCGAAGCTGGTGACCGGCTCGATCATCGGCAGCCACGGCTGGCGGCTCTGCATGGCCGCCTCGCGCGCCACCTTGTTGAGGCGGGCCTGGGCCAGGTCGGCCTTCCCCTCGTCCCACCGGACCACGGACCGGGCCGCCTCGAACGGGCAGATCCAGTCGACCCCCAGCTCCGTGAGCTTCTGGACGGCCAGCTCGGGCTTGGATCCCTTGACCAAGGCGAACGCCACCCCGATGGCGGGCGTGGGGTGCGGGGAGAACCGGACGGCGCCGGTGGGCTCGGGCTCCTCGTCGTGCATGCGGGCCGTGC
>CALANQ010000502.1 GCA_937926025.1 uncultured Acidimicrobiales bacterium | reverse complement strand
CCGCCGTTGCGAGCAGGAGGGTGGCCCCGCCAGCGGCGAGAGCACGACGGGAACGAGGTGCGGGGTGCTTCATGGCCTCATCTTCGGGTCTGGGTGGGGCCGCCGCCTGAGCAATCCTTACTCATTCGGGTGAGGTCTGGCTGCTGGTTCACGTTCTTCACCGGAAGCTGACGGTTTCCTGACAGGTGGTCGACGGGTTCGGACGCACCGCTAGGGTCGCCCGATCTGACCCCGGGAGAGGACGACATGGCAGGCGGTCTGGTGGGGTTGCTCGACGATGTGGCCGCCCTCGCGAAGCTGGCAGCGGCCTCGGTCGACGATGTGGGCGTGGCCGCCGGCCGCGCCAGCGTGAAGGCCGCCGGCGTGGTGGTGGACGATGCCGCCGTCACCCCGGCGTACGTGCGGGGCCTGGCGGCCGACCGTGAGCTGCCCATCATCAAGAAGATCGCCGTCGGCTCGCTGCGCAACAAGCTGCTGTTCATCCTCCCGGTGGCGCTGCTGCTCAGCGCCGTGGCACCGAAGCTCGTCGAGGTCATCTTGATGTTCGGCGGCTGCTTCCTCGCCTACGAGGGCGCCCACAAGGTGATCCACGCCCTCAAGCACGACGACCACGACCACGACGAGCCGGCGGTCGAGGTCGGGCCCGAAGCCGAGTCCAAGACGGTGAGCGGCGCCATCCGCACCGACTTCATCCTCTCCGCCGAGATCATGGTGATCTCGCTGAAGGAGGTGCTCGACGAGCCGCTCGTGTCGCGCGCCATCATCCTGGCGCTGGTCGGTGTGCTGATCACCGTGGTCGTCTACGGCGTCGTCGCCCTCATCGTGAAGATGGACGACATCGGCCTCAAGCTGGCCGAGCGCGAGTCCGCCCGCAGCCAGCGCACCGGGCGGATGCTGGTGGCCGGCATGCCCAAGCTGCTGGCGTGGCTGTCGGTCATCGGGACCGCCGCCATGCTCTGGGTCGGCGGCCACATCATCCTCGTCGGCTTCGACGAGCTGGGCTGGGCCTGGCCGTACCACCTGGTCCACGACCTCGAGCACACCGTCCACGACTGGCCGCTCCACGGCGTGCTCGCCTGGATCATCAACACGCTGTGCTCGGCCGTCGTGGGCTTCGCGGTGGGCTTCGTGATCGCCAGCGTCGTGGCCCGCCTCCCGAAGCGCTCGTAGGCTGACGGGGTGGCGAGCACCCCTCCCGACCAGCGCCTGGCCGACCTGGCCTGGCTGCGGCGCGTGCGGGACCGCATCGACCGGGACTTCGCCCAGCCGCTCGACGTCGACGAGCTCGCCGCCGGCGTCCACATGTCCGCCGGTCACCTGAGCCGCGAGTTCAAGAAGGCCTACGGGGAACCGCCCTACGCGTACCTGATGACCCGGCGGGTCGAGCGGGCCATGACCATGCTGCGACGGGGCGACCTGAGCGTGACCGACGTGTGCTTCGCCGTGGGCTTCTCGTCGCTCGGCACCTTCAGCACCCGCTTCACCGAGCTGGTCGGCGTGCCGCCCAGCACGTACAAGCGGGAGGCGGCGCAGGCCACCCAGGGCATCCCGGCGTGCGTCGCCAAGCAGTTCACGCGACCGATCAGGAATCGAGAAGCGGCGGTCCCGGGTCGTCCGTAGGTTGACCCCCATGGACATCACCATCCACTCCACCTTCCTCCCGCACAACGATGCCGAGGCGGCGATCGCGTTCTACCGGGACGTCCTGGGCTTCGAGGTCCGCAACGACGTCGGCTACCAGGACATGCGCTGGGTCACCGTCGGCCCGGTCGGCCAGCCCGCCATCAACATCGTGCTGAGCCCGCCCGCGGTGGACCCCGGCATCACCGAGGAGGAGCGCCAGACCATCGTCGAGATGATGGCCATGGGCACCTACGGCATGGTGGTGCTGGCCTCGGAGGACCTCGACGGCGACTTCGCCAAGATCGCCCAGCACGACAGCGTGGAGATCGTGGAGGAGCCCACCGAGCAGCCCTACGGCGCCCGCGACTGCTCCCGGCGCGATCCCGCCGGGAACATGATCAAGATCCAGCAGATCCGCTGATCCGGTAGACACGCCGCATGGCAACCGCAGCCGACCAGCACGACCTCATCCGCGTGATCGGATCCCGGGTCAACAACCTGAAGGACGTCAGCGTCGACATCCCGAAGCGACGCCTCACCGTGTTCACCGGGGTGTCGGGCTCGGGCAAGAGCTCGCTGGTGTTCGGCACGGTGGCCGCCGAGTCCCAGCGGCTCATCAACGAGACCTACAGCGCGTTCGTCCAGGGCTTCATGCCCACGATGGCCCGGCCCGACGTCGACGTGCTGGAGGGCCTGACCACGGCGATCCTCGTGGACCAGGAGCGGTTGGGCGCCAACCCCCGCTCCACGGTCGGCACCGTCACCGACGTCAACGCCATGCTGCGGATCCTCTTCAGCCGCCTCGGCGACCCGCAGATCGGCCCGCCCAACGCCTACTCCTTCAACGTGCCGTCGGTGTCCGCCAAGGGCGCCATCACCGTCCAGAAGGGCGGCAAGACGGTGCGGGAGAAGGCGTCGTTCAACCGGCTCGGTGGCATGTGCCCCACCTGCGAGGGGCGGGGCTCGGTCAGCGACTTCGACCTGACCGCCCTGTTCGACGCCGAGCGGTCGCTGCGGGAGGGCGCGCTGCTCGTGCCCGGCTACTCGATGGACGGCTGGTACGGCCGCATCTTCGAGGGCTCCGGCTTCTTCGACATGGACAAGAAGCTCGGGAAGTACACCAAGAAGGAGCTCCAGCACCTGCTGTACCAGGAGCCCACCAAGATCAAGGCCGAAGGCATCAACGTCACCTTCGAGGGGATCATCCCGAAGATCCAGAAGTCGATGCTGTCGAAGGACCCGGAGGCGATGCAGCCCCACATCCGGGCCTTCGTCGAGCGGGCCATCACCTTCACCACCTGCCCCGACTGCGACGGGACCCGCCTGGCGGAGCCGGCCCGCAGCTCGAAGATCGGCGGGGTCAACATCGCCGACGTCTGCGCCATGCAGATCACCGACCTGGCGGACTGGGTGAAGGCCCTCGACG
>CALANQ010000501.1 GCA_937926025.1 uncultured Acidimicrobiales bacterium | reverse complement strand
GAGCACGGCCTCGAGGCCGTCGGCGGCGAGGTGGGGGCCCAGGTCCTGGCCGAGTGGGAGGACGTGCTCACCGGCCTCGAACGGGACCCGATGTCCCTGGCGGACCGGCTGGACTGGGTGGCCAAGAAGCGGCTCCTCGACGGCTACCGGGACCGCCACGGCGTCGGCTGGGACGACCAGCGGCTGGCCGCGCTGGCCCTCCAGTACCACGACATGCGGCCCGAACGGTCGCTGGCCGGCCGGGTCGGCCTGCGGCGGCTCACCGAAGACGACGAGGTCCGTCGGGCCATGACGGACCCTCCCGACGACACCCGGGCCTACTTCCGGGGAACGTGCCTCAAGCGGTGGGCCTCACAGGTCGTAGCAGCCAACTGGGACTCGATCGTCTTCGACATCGGGCAGTCGTCGCTCCGCCGGGTCCCGATGATGGAACCGTTGCGTGGGACCCGCGCCGGCGTGGGTACCGTGTTGGACGAGAGCGCCGATCCGGCCGAGCTGCTCGCTCGGTTGAACGGCTGAGGAGGACACCTGATGGCTGAACGGGAACAGAAGCGCAAGACGGCTCCGGCTCGCGAGACCGAAGAGGTGGTCGACACCCCCGCGACGTCGGAGACGGGCGAGAAGCTCAAGGCCGACATCGACGACCTGCTGGACGAGATCGACGAGGTCCTCGAGACCAACGCCGAGGACTTCGTCCGCAGCTACGTGCAAAAGGGTGGTCAGTAGGGGGATACCCTCCGACCCGTGCACATCCCAACGTTCTCCACCTCGGATGATCCGGGTCCGGACTTCGCCAACCTGCTCCGCACCCAGGGCCTGAGCCCTGCGGTCCCCGAGGGGCCGGTGGCGGCTGCGGGGGCCATCCCGCACGGGACCACCGTCGTGGCCATCCGCTACGCCGACGGCGTGGTCATGGCGGGCGACCGCCGGGCCACCTCGGGCAACTTCATCTCGCACCGGTCCATCGAGAAGGTGTTCCCGGCCGACCGCTGGTCCGGCGTGGCCATCGCCGGTGCCGCCGGCCCGGCCATGGAGATGGTGAAGCTGTTCCAGCTGCAGCTCGAGCACTACGAGAAGGTCGAAGGGCAGGCGCTGTCGCTGGAGGGCAAGGCCAACCAGCTGTCGCAGATGGTGCGCAACCACCTGCCCGCCGCCATGCAGGGCCTTGCCGTGGTGCCGCTCTTCGCCGGCTACGACACCCGCCGCGGGGTCGGGCGCCTGTTCCAGTACGACGTCACCGGCGGCCGCTACGAGGAGAACGACTACGCCACGTCCGGCTCCGGTGGCCTGCACGCCGCCACGGTGGTCAAGCTCGGCTTCGCCGACGGCCTCGACCGGGCGGCCACCGTGGACCTGGCCCTCAAGGCGCTCATGACCGCCGCTGACGAGGACTCCGCCACGGGTGGTCCCGACCCGGTCCGGGGCATCTGGCCGGTGATCGCCACCATCGACGCCGACGGGTTCACCCGCCTGGCCGACACCGAACTGGCCGAGCGCTTCGCGGCCCTCACGGAAGGCCCGAACGCATGAGCATGCCGTTCTACGTCGCACCCGAGCAGGTGATGAAGGACCGGGCCGACTACGCCCGGAAGGGCATCGCCCGGGGGCGCAGCCTCGTCGCCACGGTCTGCACCGAAGGCATCGTGATCTGCGCCGAGAACCCGTCGAGCACGCTGCGGAAGGTCTCCGAGATCTACGACCGCATCGGCTTCGCCGGGGTCGGCAAGTACAACGAGTTCGACCAGCTCCGCATCTCCGGCGTCCGTGCCGCCGACCTGAAGGGCTACTCCTTCAGCCGCGAGGACGTCGACGCCCGCAGCCTGGCCAACCAGTACGCCCAGATCCTCGGCCAGGTCTTCACCCACGAGATGAAGCCCCTCGAGGTCGAGATCCTGGTGGTCGAGGTCGGGGCCGGTCCCGACGACGATCAGCTCTTCCACCTGCTCTACGACGGCACGGTCATCGACGAGAGCGGCTCCGCGGTCCTCGGCGGCGACGCCGAAGCGGTGGCGGAGCGGCTCGGCGCCGCCCTGCCCGATGCCCCCGACCTGGGCGCTGCGCTGAACGCCGCCGTCGGCGCCCTGGCCGGGCCGGACCGTACGCTCGGGTCCGCCGACCTGGAGGTGGCGGTGCTGGAGCGCGATGCGCCCCGCCGGGCGTTCCGCCGCCTGGCCGACGCCGAGGTGGCGTCGCTGCTGGGCGCAGCGGGCTGAGCAGGGCGTTCTGCACGCCCGGACGCGCGTCCAGCACTAGCGTCTGGGGCCGCATCCCCCTCTGACCAGGAGCCACCCCAATGCGCAAGTCCCTGTCCATCGTCATGGCCGTCGCGGCCCTTGCCTTCCTCGGCGCCTGTGGCGCGTCGGGCGGCAGCAGCGACGGTGAGAAGTCCGACACCACCACCACGGCCGCGGCGGAGGAGACCACCACCACCGAGGCCGAGGAGACCACCACCACCGAGCCCGAGGGCGACGTCGTCACCGTCGACGACTGGGCCGAGACCTTCTGCGGCAGCTTCGGCACCTGGCTCGACGACATCCAGACCGCCAGCAGCGGTGTCGGCGACAAGGTGACCCCCGGCGACGTCGGCAGCGCCCAGACCGCCATCGCCGACCTGTTCGGCGATGCGTCCGGCGCCACCCAGACCCTGATCAGCGATCTCGAGGCCGGCGGCGCCCCCGACATCGAGGACGGCGACCAGCTGGTCGACGACCTGATCGAGAAGTTCCAGGCGTTCGACGACGCCGCCCAGTCCGCCAAGAGCGACATCGAGGACCTCGACACCAGCGACGTCGCCACCTTCCAGGACGAGGCCGACAAGCTCACCACCCAGTTCCAGGACGAGGTCCAGACGGTGGCCGACTCGTTCAGCGAGATCGACGCCAAGTACCCGTCGACCGAGCTGAACGACGCCCTGAACTCCTCCTGCGACTTCTGATCGCCGGATTCCGCCCGGTCGGGGGCGGTGGCATCGCAGCCACCGCTCCCGCCGGTACGGTTGCCCCGTGGAGCGCCGCATCTTCGGGATCGAGAACGAGTACGGGGTCACCTGCACATCCCGCGGCCAACGCCGGCTGAGCCCCGACGAGGTCGCCCGCTACCTGTTCCGTCGGGTGGTGTCCTGGGGCCGCAGCAGCAACGTGTTCCTCGCCAACGGCGCCCGGCTCTACCTCGACGTCGGCAGCCACCCCGAGTACGCCACCCCCGAGTGCGACTCGGTCCGCCAGCTGGTCATCCACGACAAGGCGGGCGAGCGGATCCTCGAGCAGTTGCTGGTCAGCGCCGAGGAGCGCCTCCAGGAGGAGGGGATCCGCGGCACGATCTACCTGTTCAAGAACAACACGGACTCTGCGGGCAACTCGTACGGCTGTCACGAGAACTACCTCACCAGCCGCCGTGACGACTTCGGCCACTACGCCGAGGTGCTCATCCCGTTCCTAGTGAGCCGCCAGATCTACGCCGGCGCCGGCAAGGTGCTCCAGACCGCCCGCGGCGCGATGTTCTCGCTGAGCCAGCGGGCCGAGCACATCTGGGAGGGCGTCTCCAGCGCCACCACCCGCAGCCGCCCCATCATCAACACCCGCGACGAGCCGCACGCCGACGCCGAGAAGTACCGGCGGCTGCACGTCATCGTCGGCGACTCCAACATGAGCGAGCACGCCACGTTCCTCAAGGTCGGGGCCGCGTCGCTGCTGCTGCGCATGCTCGAGGAGCCCAACGTCGTCCTGCGCGACATGACGCTGGAGAACCCGATCCGCGCCATCCGCGAGATCAGCCACGACATCACCTGCACCCGCCGGGTGCGCCTGGCCAACGGCCGCGAGGTGTCGGCGCTCGACATCCAGAGCGAGTACCTCCAGCGGGCCATCCGCTACGCGGAGACCCGGGGCCTCAGCCCCGAGGAGAAGATGGCGCTCGACGCCTGGGAGCACGCCGTCACCGCCATCGAGCGGGACCCGCTCTCGCTCGATCGCGAGGCCGACTGGGTCATGAAGTACCACCTCATCGAGGGCTACCGGGAGCGCCACAACCTGGCCCTGTCGGACCCGAAGGTGGCGCTCATCGACCTGCAGTACCACGACATCAACCGCGACCGCGGCCTCTTCTACCGACTGCAGGACCGCGGCATCGCCGAGCGGGTGTGCGACGACGAGGAGATCGACGTGGCCACCGACGAGCCGCCGCAGACCACCCGAGCCCGGCTGCGCGGCGAGTTCATCCGCAAGGCCAAGGAGCGCAAGCGGGACTACACCGTGGACTGGGTGCACCTGAAGCTCAACGACCAGGCCCAGCGCACCGTGCTCTGCAAGGACCCGTTCAAGGCCCACGATGAGCGCGTCGAGAAGCTGATCGCGTCGCTCTAGGCCACCGGCGTGCCGTCGTTCCGCCAAGCCACCATCCGCGAGGTCCTCGCCGAGCGCGACGGGTTCGTGCGCGTCGCCCTCGACGACGGCGCCCGCGCCTTCGCCCTCACCCAGCTGACCGGACCGGTCGGTGCCGGCGACGAGGTGATCGTCAACACCACCGCGGTCGACCTGGGCCTGGGCAGCGGGGGGTGGCACATCGTCCACTGGAACCTGACCCGCGGTGCCTGGTCCGAACCAGGTCCCGGCCACCTGATGAAGCTCCGCTACACAAGCCTCCAGGTGGACACCGGGGCGGGGGAGGAGGACCACCCGGTCCCGCCGACGCTCACCGGCTGCCCCGTGGTGGTCGCGGGGGTGCACAGCCAGGTGGCCGCCATCGCCGCCGCCATCGGTCAGCTCCGACCCGGCACCCGCACGGCGTACGTGATGACCGATGGGGCCGCGCTCCCGCTCGCCATGAGCGACCTGGTGGTCCAGCTGCGCGCCGGCGACCTGCTGTGCGGCACGGTCACCGCCGGCCATGCGTTCGGCGGGGACCTCGAAGCGCTGAACGTGGCGTCGGCCCTCACGCTCGCCCGTCACGTGCTCCAGGCCGAGGTGATCATCGTGGCCATGGGGCCGGGCATCGCCGGCACCGACTCGAAGCTCGGCTTCACCGGCCTCGAGGCGGCTCCGGCGCTCGATGCCGTGGCGTGGCTGGGCGGTCAGCCCATCGCCTGCCTCCGCTGCTCCGACGGCGACCCTCGGCCCCGCCACCGCGGCATCAGCCACCACAGCAGCACGGTGCTCGAAGCGGTCCGCTCGGAGGTCCACGTGGCCGCACCGCCGGAGATCGAGGCCGGCGGCGGGCGCCACCGCTGGTACCCGATCGACCCGGGCGACGTCGGTGCGGTGCTCGCCGACGCCGACCTGACCGTCACCACGATGGGCCGGACGCCGGCCGAGGACCCGCTGTTCTTCCGGTCGGCCGCCGCGGCCGGCCACCTCGCCGTCCGGTTGCTCGCGTCGAGCGGGGCCAGCAGCTAGGCATGGCGTCCGTGGAGAAGATCGAGCGGCTCCTCAGCCTCATGAACGCCCTGCTCGGCGCGCCGCGCGCCATCAGCGCCGACGAGCTCCGCGGCCGGGTGCCCGGCTATCCCGACGAGGACGCGTCCTTCAAGCGGGCTTTCGAGCGCGACAAGGACGAGCTGCGGGACATGGGCGTGCCGCTCCTGGTGGAGACCATCGCCGGGTCGGACCCGCCGCTGCTCGGCTATCGGATCCGCACGCAGGACTACGAGCTGCGGGACCCCGGTCTGGAGCCCGACGAGCTGGAGGCCCTGAACCTGGCGGCCGCCGCCACCGGCCTGGCGGGCGGGGCCGGCCAGCACGCCCTGTTCAAGCTGGGCGGCTCGGCGCCGGTGGCCTCGCCGCAGGCCGAGGTGCCCGTCGACCCCGACCTGGTGTCGGCGTTCGCGGGGGTGGCGGAGCGCCGGGTCATCCGGTTCCGCTACCACGACACCGATCGGGAGGTGCACCCCTACCGCCTGGAGTTCGTGCGGGGCCGCTGGTACCTCAACGGCTTCGACCGGGTCCGGGGCGACGACCGGTGGTTCCGGATGGGTCGGATCCAGGGCGCCATCGAGCTCACCGACCCCGCCGGCGCCTTCGAGCGGCCCGAGGAGGCGGTCCCCGGTCTCCAGCTGGACCCCTGGGCCCTGGGCGGGCAGTCCGACGCGGTCACGGCCGAGGTGTGGTTCGACCACGAGGTCGCCCACTCGGTGCGGGCCGAGGTCCCCGGGTCGGCCATCCGCGCCGACGACGCCGACGGTCTGGTGGTGGAGCTCACCGTGACCAACCGCGACGGGTTCCGCTCGTGGCTGCTGACCTACCTCGACCGCGCCGAGGTCCGGGCGCCCCAGGAGCTGCGGGACGACCTGGTCCGGTGGCTGCGCGAGGTCATCGACGGAGCCCCGTCGTGAGGGCGCCGCGCATCACCGCCACCGGCCGCCTCCAGCGGCTACTGGCCATCCTCCAGTGGGCCGCGGCCCAGCCCGACGGTGCCCCGGTGGACGCCCTCTGCGAGCGGTTCCACCTGCGCCCGGCCGAGCTGGTGAAGGAGCTCGACCTGGCCAACATGATCAACGCCGACTCGCCCTTCTACGACGAGATGCCCTTCGAGGTCTTCGTCGAGGACGATCGGGTCTTCGTCCGCCTCTTCTCGTTCCGCCGGCCCATGCGGCTCACGCCCGCCGAAGGCCTGGCCCTGGTGGCGGCGGCCGACTCCCTCGTCGACGACGACGACCCCGACGGGCCGCTGGGTCGCGCCCTGGCGAAGCTCGCCACCGTGTTCGGCATCGAACCGGGCCAGTCCATCGACGTCGACCTGGACCCGGACGGGGGAGAGGCGGGCCGGCGCCTCCGCCAGGCCGTCGCCGACGATCGGCAGGTGTCGTTCGTGTACTGGACCTACGGCCGCGACGCCGTCGCCCGGCGCGTGGTCGACCCGTGGGACCTGTTCAACGAGAACGCCACCTGGTACCTGGCCGGCTGGGCGCACGATGCCGGCGCCGCCCGGAACTTCCGGCTGGACCGGATGCAGGACCTGGCGGTCGAGGACACGCCGCGCACCCAACCTGCGCCCGAGGCGGTCGAGCGCAGCGCACGGTCGGTGGACGAGGCGCCGCAGGTGGTGCTGGACCTGGCCCCGTGGGCGTGGTGGGTGGCCGAGGTGCACCCGGTGGTCTCCGCGGAGCAGATCGACGACCAGCGGCTCCGGGTCACGATGGCGGTGGCCGGTGCATCGTGGCTGGAGCGCCTGCTGCTCCGCCTCGGGCCCGGCGCCACCGTGGTCGAGATCGACGATGATCTCGGCGGCCCCGATCTGGCGGCCCGGGCCGCCGCCCGCGTCCTGGCCGTGTACCAGCCCGCGGCCGGCGATCCGGAGGCGGCGCGCTAGGTTCGCCCTCCGTGACTTCCGAGCCCCCCGAAGGTCCGCCGACGGCGGACGATGCCTCCGACGATGGGCTGGCCCGCCGTCAGCAGCGGGAGCAGGAAGCGCAGCCCAGCGGACCCGACCAGGACGCGCCCGACGCGGCGCCGGAGCGCAAGCCGGTCAAGCCCAAGTCCCAGACCCGCAACATGCTGGAGTGGATCGCCGTCATCGGCGGTGCGGTCCTCATCGCGGTCGTGGTCCGCACCTTCGTGCTCCAGACGTTCTGGATCCCCTCGCCGTCCATGTCGCCCACCCTCGTCGAGAACGACCGGGTGCTGGTGAACAAGCTCGCCTACCGGTTCCACGACGTGAACCGGGGTGACGTGGTCGTGTTCGAGCGGCCCGAGACCGAGGACGAGTCCGCCAGCAACATCAAGGACCTCATCAAGCGGGTCGTGGCCCTGCCCGGCGAGCACGTGTCGATCCTCGACGGGAAGGTCCGCATCGACGGCCGGGTGCTCGACGAGCCCTACACGCACGGCGCCCAGACCGTCCTGGACTCGTGCCCCATCACCTACGTCCCCGGGATCGACACCGAAGAGGGGTTCGAGGTGCCCGAGGACCACGTCCTGGTGCTGGGCGACAACCGCACCAACTCCCACGACGGCCGGTGCTTCGGCGCCATCGACGAGGACCTCATCGTGGGCCGCGCCTTCTTCCTGATGTGGCCGCCCGGCCACGCCGGCGGCCTCTGACCCGGGATCTCCGGCCCGGGCCCGAGATCGGCCTCAGCCGAGCAGGCGGAAGACGATGCCCGTGCGGGGCTTCGGGAAGAAGAACGTGCTCTTGGGCGGCATCCGCTTGCCGGAGTGGGCGTTGTCCTCGATGGCGCCGACTGTGACCGGGTTGATCAGGACCGCCCAGTCGGCCGCACCGGAGGTGACCGCCGCCTGCGCCCGATCGGTGCCGTGCTGGTACGTGAGCTCGTGGGGGCCGAGCGCCTGGAGCGCCGCCGCCAGGCGGGCGCTGTCGAGATCGTCGAGGTCGGGGTAGGCCGCCGGGTCGAGCGAGACCAAGACGGCGGCGCCGTCGGCCCCCACCACGGCCACCGCACCGAGGTCCCGCATGGCCAGCAGCACCCGGCCGTCGGCCACCTCGTCGGCGGTGGCGGTGCCGACCTGGGCGGAGCCGGGCAGCCCGGCCAGCAGGGCGGGGAGGTCCTGCCCGGCGAACCCGGCCACGAGGCGGTGGATCGGGCGCACGGTCAGCTGCTCGTCGGTGAGCTCCACCACGTAGCAGAGGGTGGCGTCGGCCTCGCCGCCGGTGCCGTCGGCGGCCCGGCGCTCGTCGCGGTACGCGAGGCTGGTCTCGTAGCGGTGGTGGCCGTCGGCGATGACCAGCGGCTGGGAGGCGACCGCGGCGGCGATGGCCTCGATCTGGGCGGGATCGGCGATGCGCCAGGTCTCGTGGAGGGTGCCCTCCTCGTCGGTCCAGCTCTGGAACGGCGGACGATCGACGTCGATCAGCGTCGAGAGGCCGTGGGCCAGCGAGAGGCCCCAAATGGCGGAGAGGTTGGCCCGGGTGCCTCGGAGCAGGTCGAGGCGGTCGCTCTTGGCCTTGGGGGTGGTGTGCTCGTGGGGGAGGATCTCGCCCTCGTCGGGCCGGCTCAGCGTGAGGGCTCCGAGGACGCCCAGCGTGGCCACCGGGTTCCCGAGGTCGTCGGTGGTGGTCATCCGGTAGGCGGTGAACTCGGGTGCCGCATCGCGGGCCAGCACCCCCTCGTCCATCCACGCGTGCATGCGGTGCCCGGCGGCGGCGTAGCGGTCGTCACCGTCGTCCTCGGTGGGGAGGTCGATCAGGACCGCGTTGTGGGGGTTCCTGGCGACCAGCGCGGCCCGGTCATCGGGGGACAGCACGTCGTAGGGGGGGGCGGTGACGTCGTCGGGCGCGAAGCGCGCCGGGTCGTAGCGGAGCGAGCGGAACGGCGAGAAGGCAGGCA
>CALANQ010000500.1 GCA_937926025.1 uncultured Acidimicrobiales bacterium | reverse complement strand
ACGCCATCCTCGAGGAGGCCGGCATCGGACGCTGGTTCGCCGACTTCACCGACCAGGCGACGAGCATCCCCGACCCGCTGCCGATCCCCCGCCCCACCGACAACCGCCCCTACCGAGCCGGCCCCTGACCCGAGCTCAGCGGGTGGCGTGGGCGTCGAGGACCAGGGCGACGGCGGCGGTCAGCCTCTGGGCAGTGGGGAGGTGGAGGAACTCGTTGGGGCCGTGGGCGTTGGACTGCGGGCCCAGGACGCCGGTGAGCAGGAACTGGGCGTCGGGGAAGCGGCGGCCGAGCATGCCCATGAACGGGATCGAGCCGCCCTCGCCGAGGCTGCGGGCCGGCTGGCCGAACGTGGCCTCGCTGGCGGCGCGCATGGCATCGGCCAGCCAGGGCGCGGTGGGCGGGGCGTCCCAGCCGCCCTCGGCGCTGTCGACGTGGACCACCACGGTCACGCCGTAGGGCGGATCGGCGGTGAGCGCGGCCTCCACGGCGCGCGCCGCCTCGTGGGCGTCGACCGTGGGCGGCAGGCGGAACGACAGCGCCAGGGTGGTGGCCGGGCGCAGCACGTTGCCGGCGGTCTGGCTGGGCGGGAGGCCGTCGGCGCCGATGACGGTGAGCGTCGGCTCCCAGGTCTTGGCGGTGAGCTGAGCGCCCGGTTCCGACGCCGGGATCGCCGGGCCGGCGTCGCCCACGTACGGGTACGACGAGGTGAGGGCCGCGCCCAGGTCTCCGGCGACGGCATCGATCTCCTCGCGCCGCCCCGGGGGCACGTCGGCCCACAGCTCGGGCACCAGGACCCGGCCCGTGTCGGGGTCCTCCACCCGGTCGAGCAGGCGGCGGGCGATGCGGAACGAGTCCGGGACCACGCCGCTGGCCGACCCGGAGTGCACGCCCTCGTCCAGGACCCGGACCTCCAGGGTGGCGCCCACCAGGCCCCGCAGGGAGGTGGTGGTCCACATGCGCTCGTAGTCGCCGCAGAACGAGTCCAGGCAGACGACCAGCGTCGGGCTGCCGATGCGGTCCGCCAGGTGGGCGACGTACGCCGGGAGGTCGGGGCTGCCGGACTCCTCGCTGCACTCGATCAGCCCGATGCAGCGGGCGTGGCGTCCGCCCTCGGCCTGCACCGCCTCGATGGCGGCCAGCGACGCGTAGGCCGCGTAGCCGTCGTCGGCGCCGCCGCGGCCGTACAGGCGGTCGCCGTCGACCACCGGGGTCCACGGGCCCAGGCCGTCGCGCCAGCCGTGCATCGGCGGCTGCTTGTCCAGGTGGCCGTAGAGCAGGACCGTGTCGGCATCGGTCTCGCCGCCGCCGTCGACCGTGGCGGTGCCGTCGAACGCCGGGACCTCGAACCACAGGACCGGGGTGCGGTCGGGCAGGCGGATCACCTCGACCGACAGGCCGGCGATGGTCCGCCGGGCGGCCCAGGCGGCGGCGCTGTCGACGACCTCGTCGAGGTGGCCGTGCTCCGCCCAGTCCGGGTCGAACGCCGACGACAGCGCCGGCACCCGGATGTACGCCTCGAGGGTGGGCTGGATGTCCGCATCCCACGTGGCGCGGGTGCGGACGACGACGGCGGCGGGGTCGAGCGGCATGCCCCGAGCATCGCACGATCGCGGATCGGTCGTGATGGGGGCCGGGACCGCCCGCGACGTGGTGGAATGTGCGCCAGCCGCCCACGGTGGGCGTTGGAGGAGATCTCGTGAAGGCACGGAACCGGTCGAGGGCGGCACGTCGCGGGGCGCTGGTGCTCGGCGCCCTGCTGGTCCTCAGCTCGTGCGGCGTCGACGCCGGCAAGCGCGACGCGGCCAGCGTCCGCACCCAGGACGGCGTGGTCGGCAGCAACGTCGACGACACCACCACGACGGCGCCCACCACCACGGTCCCGCCGCCCCCGCCAGAGGTCAACATCGAAGGCTCCGACGGCAGCGAGCTGAACGACGTCATCGGCAACGCCATCACCGACCTCGAGGACTTCTGGACCGACGCCTACCCCGAGGCCTACGGCGAGCCCTACGAGCCGCTGTCGGGCGGGCTGTTCGCCATTGACAGCACCACCGACCCGAACGGCATCCCGTGCGCGTCGAGCCCCGACATCAACGACCTGCTGGACAACGCGTTCTACTGCCCGCCGGCCGATGCGGTGGTGTGGGACCAGGAGCGGTTCATGCCCGACCTGGCCGACCGCTACGGGTCCTTCACCGTGGCCGTCGTCATCGCCCACGAGTGGGGCCACGCCATCCAGGACCGGGCCCGGTTCGACGAGGCGTCGGTGACCACCGAGCTCCAGGCCGACTGCTTCGCCGGCGCTTGGGTGCAGCACGTCGACGACGGCGACAGCGAGCGCTTCTCCGTGACCACCGACGAGCTCGACGAGGCCCTTGCGGGCGTGCTTTCGCTGCGGGACGCACCCGGCGGCGTCGCCGACGACCCGTCCGCCCACGGCAGCGGCTTCGACCGCGTCGGCGCCTTCCAGGACGGGTTCCAGGACGGTGTCACCCGCTGCGCCGAGTTCACCGACGGCGACCCGGCGCCCTACGAGTTCCCGTTCTCCGACGATGACGAGAAGGCCACGGGCGGCGACCTCCACCTCTCGGGGCCGGCCGGCGACGAGGGCATCATCGAGCTGACCTTCCCGTCGCTCGACGCCTTCTGGACCGACACCTTCCCGACCGTCAGCGGCGGCGACGACTGGGATCCGCTCGGCGAGCCGGTGGCGTTCACCCCCGACGACCCGCCCACGTGCGGCGGCGACCCCGTGAAGGGGTACCTGCTGTTCGTGTGCATCCCCGACCGCTTCGTGGGCTTCGAGTCCGAGCAGACCATCCCCGACGTGTACGACCAGGGCGGTGACTTCGCGGTGGCCACCCTGTTCGCCACCCAGTACGGCCTCGACGCCGTGGAGCAGCTGGGCACCGCCGACGACGAGGTGACCGCCACGCTGCAGGGCGACTGCTTCGCCGGTGCCTGGTCGGCCGCCCTCCTCCCGCCGAACCCGCCCGAGGACTACCTGCTGAGCCTGTCGCCCGGCGACCTCGACGAGGGCGTGGCGGTGCTGCTGTCGTTCCGCTCCGAGGGCGACCGCGAGCGGCAGGGCCCCGGCTTCGACCGGGTGAAGGCGTCGCGGGCCGGTGTCCTGAAGGGCGCTGAGGCCTGCACGGAGATCGGCTAGGCCGTAACGTCCGGGGCGTGAACGAGACCGACCCCACGCCCGCATCCGCACCCGACTCCGGTGAGCCGCTGCCGGACCTGATCGACCCGGCCAAGGTCGAGGCCCTCCTGGCGCGCGTGCGGCGGGAGGTGGACGAGGGCCTGTCGCCCGGCGTGCAGATCGCCGTGGCCCACGATGGCCGCATCGTCGTGGACGAGACCTACGGGGTGCCGGCCGACAGCCGCTTCGTGGCCTTCTCCGCCACCAAGGCGCTGGTGGCCGCCGCCGTGTGGCGGCTCATCGACGCCGGCGAGCTCACCATCGACACCACCGCCGCCACGCTCATCCCCGAGTTCGGGTCCAACGGCAAGGACGTCGTCACCGTCGAGCAGCTGCTGACCCACACCGGCGGGTTCCCGTTCGCCCCGCTCGGGCCCAACCGGTGGTCCACCAAGGAGGGCCGGCGCGAGGCGTTCGCAAAGTGGCGCCTGACCCTCGACCCCGGCACCACGTTCGTGTACCACCCGACCGCCGGCCACTGGGTGCTCGGCGAGATCGTGTCCACCATCACCGGGCTCGACCACACCGACGCCATCGAGGAGCTGGTCACCGCCCCGCTCGGCCTGCCCCGCCTGCTCGGGATCCCGATCGACCAGCAGGACGGCATCCAGGACGCCGTCGGCATCGGGGTGCCGCCCACCCCCGACGAGATGGAGGAGGCCTACGGCGTGCGGGTCGACGTGGCCGAGCTCATCCCGCCCGACGTCGCCCTCAACGCCCTCACCTCGCTGAACCACCCCGAGGCGCGGGCGGTCGGCGTCCCCGGCGGTGGCGGGATCATGCGGGCCGCCGACATCGCCCTGCTGTACCAGGGGCTCCTCCGCGACCCCGACGGCCTGTGGTCCGAGCGGATCCTCGTCGAGGGCACCCACCACGTGCGGATGATGCTGCCCGACATCTGGGGCGTCCCGGCCAGCCGCACCCTCGGCCTGGTCGTGTCCGGCGAGGACGGGCTCGGGTACCGGCGCGGCTTCGGGCGCACGGCGTCGGCCCGGGCGTTCGGCCACAACGGGGCGGGCGGGCAGCTCGCCTTCGGCGACCCCGACACCGGGCTCAGCGTCGGGTACCTGACGGCCGGGCTGGACCAGAACATGATCCGCCAGCAGCGCCGCGACGTGGCCATCGCCAGCCTGGCGGCCGACCTCCTGCGGGACTGACGCCCACCGCCCTCCGGAACCCGCTGGTGGCGGGAACCGGCGGGGCGGGAGACTGCGGCCATGCGCGGGGACCGGCGGTGGCAGATCGATGCGGGCCTGGCCCGGGACCTGGCGGCCGCCCTCGGCTGGCAGCCCGGAGACGGCGCAGGCGCCCTGGCCGCCCGGTTCCCCGAGCACGTCCCGATGGGGTCGACCGCGAAGCTGGCAGCGATCGCTCACGACGAGGTGCCACCCGGCGAGGACCCAGGACCGCTGGCCCGGCAGCTCCTCGAGCACATCGTCGCCCGGTCGGCGGCACCCGCAGGCGGGGCCTCGTCGCCCAGCTGGTCCTGCTGGGTGGCGTGCACGGTGATGGCTGCGCTGGTCGACGCCGCCGGGCTCGGTCCGGTGCACGTGGCATCGACCCGCCGCAGCGACGACGGCGCGCCCATCGTGGACTTCCACGGCGCGGTGAGCGTCGAGGTCGACGGCGAGACCTGGGTGTGCGACCCGTACTTCGGTGCCGCGACCGCCCTGCCCTCAGAGCCCGGCGTGCGGGTCTCGGTGCGCGGGCCGCTCGGGACCGTGGCCGCCGAACGGTCGGCCGACGGCGGCTGGGCCTACGAGCTCAGCTGGGACCTGTGGGACGACCTGGTGTTGCGGTTCCGGCGGCTCGGCCCGGCCCTCGACCCGGGCGACGTGCGGGCCATGGCCGCCATCTCCGTGACCCACTCCGGCGTGCCGCTGCGCCCGTACGCCCGCCTCCACGTCGGCGGCGGCATCACCGACGTCAGCCGGTCCGAGGACGGCACCGGCGTCCTCCACTCGTGGACGAGCGCAGCGGGGCGGAGCGAGGCGGCCTCCTCGTGGGACGAGGCCGTCGAGGCCTTCGCCGGGGCCACCGGGGTGCGCTTGACCTGATGCGCGTCGGCCCTGGTCAGGGGCCATGGAACGCACGCCGGTGCGAGCGTGGCACACTGCCTCTTCCCGTGTTTGCGACCGCTTCCCCCCGCCTCCCGTGACCCGGCAGATCAAGCTCCGACCGTGGCAGAAGGCTGCGTTCGAGAAGTACGTCGCCGCCGGTCAGGCCGACTTCTTGACCGTCGCCACCCCGGGCGCCGGCAAGACCACCTTCGCCCTCACCGTGGCCCGCCACGTGCTGTCGGAGCGGCCCCGGGCCCGGCTCATCGTCGTGGCCCCCACCGCCCACCTCAAGGTGCAGTGGGCTCAGGCCGCAGCCCGGTTCGCCCTGCACCTGGACCCGGCGTGGTCGGCTGCCGACGGGGCGCTGCCGTCGGACATGCACGGCATCGTCACCACCTACCAGCAGGTGGCCACCAGCGCCGAGGTGCTGCGGCCGCTGGCCACCGATGCGTTCGTGATCTTCGACGAGATCCACCACGCCGCCGACGAACGGGCCTGGGGGGATTCGGTGCGCCGGGCGTTCGAGACGTCGGCCCGACGGCTGGCCATCTCGGGCACGCCGTTCCGCAGCGACACCCAGTCGATCCCGTTCATCGACTACGTGCTGGAGGAAGCGGCGCCGGACTACGAGTACGGCTACGGCGACGCCCTGGGCGACGGGCGGGTCGTGCGGCCCGTGTACTTCCCCCGCACCGGCGGCGAGATGGAGTGGACCGCACCCGACGGGTCGCTGATGTCGGCCTCGTTCGACGACGCCCTGGACGCGGCGCGATCGTCGCAGCGGCTGCGCACCGCCCTGTCGCTGGAAGGCGAGTGGCTGCCCACCGTGCTGCGGGAGGCGGTGACCCGCCTGGAGGAGATCCGGGCGGTGCAGCCCGACGCCGGCGGCCTGGTGATCGCCACCGACCAGGACCATGCCCGGGGCATCGCCTCGATCCTGTCGAACCGGTTCGGGCAGGCGGCCACGGTCGTGACGTCGGATGATCCGGATGCCTCGGCCCGGATCGCCACGTTCTCCGCGGGGTCGGCCCCGTGGCTGGTGGCGGTGCGGATGGTGTCCGAGGGTGTCGACATCCCGCGCCTGCGGGTCGGGGTGTACGCCACCACCACCACGACCGAGCTGTTCTTCCGGCAGGCGGTGGGCCGCTTCGTGCGGTGGACGCCGGGGGTGCGCAACCAGAAGGCGTACCTGTTCATCCCCGACGATGCCCGGCTGCGGGCCCGGGCGTTCCAGATCGCCGATCAGCGCCGGCACTCGCTGCGCAAGCGGGAGCAGGAGCGCTTCGAGCGCGACGAGGCCGCGCTCGACACGGGTGCGGAGGAGCAGATGTCGCTGTTCGCGGCGGTGTCGGCGGTGGCCACCGAGCACCAGGCCCACGACGCGTTCGATGCCGACGACGTGGATGACGATCTGGAGCCCGGCAGCGAGGTCGAGGATCTGGACCTGGTGCTGACCTTGGCGCCGCCGCCGCCGCTGGCGGGCGATCGTCGGCCGCTCGACGAGCTGGGCATCAGCATCGGCGGTGAGGCGGCCCGGACCCGGCGGGAGGAGAAGCGCCGGCTGCGGGAGCAGAACGCGGAGATCGTGGCCACGCTGGTGCGCCGCACCGGTCAGACCCATGCCCAGGTGAACAGCGAGCTGAACCGGCTGTCGGGCGTGGGTCGCATCACCGAGGCGACGGTGGGGCAGCTGCGCAAGCGGCTGGAGGTGGCCGAGCAGCTGGCTCGGCGCTGATCAGCTGACGGCGCCGATGCGGGTGGTGCGCCCGCTGACGGACCGGTGGGCTTCGAGGGTGATGACCCGGGTGTCGGGGCGGAGCTGGCGGAGCTGCTCGACCACGGTGTCGTGGCAGGTGAAGGCGAACACCTGTTGGGTGTCGGCGACGGTGACCAGCAGGTCGCTGAGCTGGCGCTGGCGCACCGGGTCCGCGTTGACGGTGATGTCGTCGAGGAGCAGCGGGAGCGGCGTGGTCTTGGTGAACGACTCGGCCAGCGCCACCCGCATGCACAGGTAGAGCTGCTCCCGGGCGCCCTGGCTGAGCAGGTGGGCGGGCACCTCGCGCTCGGCGTGGTCGATGGCGAACACGTCGTTGTCGCGGACCTCGAGGCGCACGTAGTCGCCGCCGGTGACGTGGGTGAACAGTTCGGCGGCTCGCTTGACGACGTCGGGCTGGCGTTCCCGCTGGTACTTGGCGAGGGTGCCTTCGCCCATCTGGTGGGCGAGGTGCACCGAGGCCCAGGCGGTGACGGCGTCGACCAGCTCGGCTTCGAGGCCGGCGACGCGCAGTTCGCAGCTGGGGACGTCGGCCGAGGTGGACAGCTTGTCGATCTCGGCCTGGACGGCCGCCTGGTCGTGGAGGCAGTGGTCCCGGTCTTCGGTGACCTCGGCGAGGCGGCGGCGCACCGCGCCGGCCTGGGCCTCCCACGAGGCGGGGTCGGCGGTGGCGAGCAGCGCGGTGGCGGCGCTGCGCTGGTGGGGGTCGGTGCCGGCGGCGGCATCGAGGCGGGCGTCGGCGTCGTCGATGACGGCTCGGAGCTGCGCTGCCTGATCGGCCCGGTCCAGGAGGGCGTGGGCGTCGTCGACGGTGCCGGCGCCGATGGCGCGGAGCTCCACCGAGAGCTCCTCGGCCGCCGCGGCCCGTGCCCGTCCCGCCCGGCGCTCGGCGGTGGCGGCCCGCTCGACGGCCGCGGTGGCATCGGCGATCTGGGCGAGGAGGGCGCGCTGCCCGGCGGCGCGGGTGGCGAGCCGGTCCAGGATGGTGAGCGGCTCCGCATCGGGGGTGCCGAGATCCCGGAGGCCGGCCACGAGCGCGGTCACGTCCTCGGCGAAGCCGTCGGCCGACCGGCGCTGGGCGTCGAGATCGGTCTCGGTGATGGCGAGGGTGCGGGCGACGGCCTGGGCCCGCTCGATGGCGTTGAGGTAGTCCGCAGCACCGGTGGGATCGAGGGTGGCGGGGAGATCGTGCTGGCCGAGCCAGCGGGCCCACCCGGCCTCGGCGGCTGCGACCCGCTCTGCTGCGGCGGCCACGCGGTCCGCGGCGGCCGCCTGGAGGCGGGTGCTGCGGTCCTGGTGGCGGGCGACGTCGCTGGCGACGCGTGCCCGCTGGTCTGCGGCCTGCTGTGAGGTGGTGGCCAGCCGGTCGGCGTGGGCGCGGATGCCGGCGGCCTCGGTGGCGGTGGGGGTGGCGGTCAGGCGCAGGGTGGCGAGCGGGGCCACGAGGTCGGCGTCGATGCGGCGCACGTCGTCGGCGGCGAGGTCGATGACGGCGTCGACCTCGGCGGTGGAGACGGGGGCAGCGGCGCGTGACCGGGCGATGGCACCGGCCGCGCCGAGCGCCAGGGACAGGACGAGCAGCGGGCCGCCCACGAGCGGCTGGCCGATGGCGAGCAGGGCGACAGCAGCGACCGAGGCGGCGCCGGCGGCGGCGAGCAGGCCGGTGCTGGCCCCCGACCGCTCCGGGGCGTGGGCCAGGGCGGCGTCACGGCGGGCCCGGGCGTCGTCGAGGCGCCGAGCGGCCACCTCCCGCTGGGTGGCGAGGGCGGCGAGGGCGTTGGCGGCATCGAGCCCGGCGGCCGCGTCTTCCGGCCGGAGGGTGGAGAGCTCGGCCAGGGCGGCCTGGTCGCGTTCGATCTGGGCGGCCTCCACGGCGAGGTCCGTGGCCAGCTGTTCGGCCCCCCGGGCGGCGTCGCGGCGGTCGGCTCGGGCCTCGGCGACGGCGGCCGCGGCGCGGCGCAGGTCGGCGGCATCGGTGGCCCCGACGGGTCGGTCGGCCAGCCAGGCCAGGTCCCGGCCGCCGAGCGCCGTCAGCTCCCGGTCGAGCTCCGCTCGCTGGTGGTCGGCGCGGGTGCGGAGCTCCTCGATGCGGTGGAGGCGGTCCCGCTCGGTGTCGATCTGGCGGGCCAGGCGCTCGATGCGGTCGATGGCATCGAGGTCCAGGACGGGCTGGTCCAGGCCGGTGGCGTGGGCCTCTACGGCGGTGAGGGCGTCGGCGGCTTCGGTGGCGGCGTCGG